>JAAYDB010000034.1 GCA_012729475.1 Bacteroidota bacterium | reverse complement strand
GCAGTGTCCATGGCAATATCTGAACCCTGCCCCATTGCAATACTTATATCAGCCTGAGCCAGAGCCTGAGAATCGTTTATTCCATCACCTGCCATTGCCACAACCCTGCCTTCTTTCTGAAGTTGCTTCACAAAATCATATTTATCGTCGGGGAGTAATGCAGCCTTAAAACTGTCTATCCCTGCTGCCTGAGCTACAGCATGCGCACTCTGTTCATTATCGCCGGTGAGCATATAGACTTTTATACCAAGGTCAAGAAGGATCCTGACAGCTTCTACAGAAGATTCTTTAATACTGTCGCTGATTGAAAAAACAGCAAGTACTTCATTTTTGTCAGCAAAAAAAGACACTGTTTTTGCTTCCTTAAACCATTTGTCACTCAAGGTATTAAGGTTTTTATCAATTGTAATATCATTCTCATCCATGAGTTTTTTATTTCCTATAAGATAAACACTGTTATCTGAAACTGCTTTTACTCCCTTACCGGTAATACTTTCGAGTTTTAGCGGAAGATAGCTGCTTGTTATACCCAGGTTTTCAAAATGTCTGACCACAGGTTCAGCCAGAGGGTGCTCACTTAACTTCTGGATGTTTAGGAGGATATTGGCATACCGGTCTTTATAGCTATGCTTTTTCCACTCAAAATCTTTTACTACGGGTTTCCCGGATGTAATAGTTCCCGTTTTGTCGAGAATTATTGTATCAATTTTATGGGCAGTCTCGAGACTTTCGGCATCTCTGATAAGGATACCGTTTTCTGCCCCTTTACCTATTCCTACCATTACAGCTGTAGGTGTTGCCAGTCCGAGAGCACAGGGACATGCTATGATAAGCACTGTGACAATAGCCAGTAGACTGTGAGTAAAAGCATTTTCTGCTCCGGACAATAGCCAGGCAATACCGCTTAAGAGTGCAATTATTATTACAACCGGGACAAATATCCCTGCTACCCTGTCGACCATCTTTTGTACCGGAGCTTTACTGCTCCGGGCTTCACTCACCATCTGAATTATCCGGGCAAGAACGGTATCACTCCCTACTTTCTCAGCCTTGAACTGAAAACTGCCTCTTTGGTTGATTGTTCCGGCATAGACTTTTGCCCCTGCAGTTTTTTCGGCAGGTAAAGGTTCTCCGGTAATCATGCTTTCATCAACAAATGAATGACCTTCTGTTACAGTGCCGTCAACAGGTATTTTAAATCCGGGTTTTAAGACCAGGATATCTTCCGGCATTACTTCAGTAACAGGTATTTCTTTCTGTTGGCCGGTTTGATCAATAATAACAGCTGTCTTGCTTTGAAACCCGATAAGCTTTTTAAGGGCTGAGGATGTTTTTGATTTTGCATTCTCTTCCAGAAGTCTGCCTGTAAGAATGAATGTTATAATTACTGCAGAGGCTTCAAAATATACATGAGCAGGTATTCCTGCTGCAGAGAAGAAATCCGGGAAAAGAGTGATAGCAGAACTGTAGAAATATGCAATTGAAGTGCTTAAGGAAACAAGGGTGTCCATATTCGCGGAGCGGTGCCTTAACTGTTTAATGGCATTTACAGGGAATTGCCGTCCAAACCAGAAAAGAACGGTAGTAGCCAGCGCCATCATTATATATCCGGCCCAGGGGATATCAGGGAAAAACATTGCAATAATAATCAGAGGCAGAGTCAGAATTGCTGCTCCGATAGTGTTGGCTTTTAGTTTTCTGGTCACAACCCTCTCTCTTGTGTTTCTTCCTGCCGTGATATCAGATTCATTTATTATGATGTCGTAACCAATAGACCGTATAGCTTTTTTCATCTCTTCCGGAGTGATTAACCTGTTATCGAAATCAACTTTGAGAGAATTATCAGCAAAATTAACAGAGGCTTTTTCTACTCCCTTCAGAGTACTGACAAATGATTCTGTCCTGGATGCACATGATGCACACGACATGCCCGTTACGGGATATACTTTTGATATAATTGGTTTATCAGTCATGGCATTTTGATTTATTCATTATAATGTTTTAGTAATGATCAAATAAACGCTTTATATATACAACATAATTACCAGGTAAAAAGTTGAAGATATTTTGAAAAAAACTAGCTTTGTAATAATAAAACTGATTAACGATTAATAATTTAAATCATGAAAGTTGAAGGCAGACGGACAAGCGGTAATGTAGAGGACCGGAGAGGGATGTCGACTGGTAAAATGGCAGTAGGTGGCGGAATAGGAACTGTCGTTATAGTATTGATTGTTTTGCTTTTGGGAGGCGATCCTTCCCAGGTGATGGAAACAATGCCGCAAAACACGGGGACTGAATCCGGTTCTTTAGCTTCTTCTCCGGAAGAAGAAGCGATGGTGAATTTTGTGAGTGTGGTTCTGGCCGGGACAGAAGATGTATGGACAGAAATTTTCAGGCAGTCGAATCTCACCTACCGTAAACCGACACTTGTTCTTTACAGGGACCAGGTTCAGTCGGCCTGCGGTTTTGCAACTGCTGCCAGCGGGCCTTTTTATTGTCCCGGCGATGAGAAAGTATATATTGATCTGGATTTTTTTGATGCTCTTCAGACAAGTTACGGTGCGAATGGAGATTTTGCAGTTGCCTATGTTCTGGCTCACGAAATAGGTCATCATGTGCAGAATCTTCTGGGCACACTCGATCAGGTGAACAGCCAGAGGGCGCGTTTGAGCGAGACCAGTGCCAACAGACTTCTTGTGAGGCTGGAACTCCAGGCAGATTTCCTTGCAGGAATGTGGGCTCATTATGACCAGAAAATGTTCAATTCTCTTGAGACAGGAGATATTGAAGAAGCTATGAACGCGGCTGCCTCAGTAGGAGATGATGTGCTCCAGAGGAAATACCAGGGGAGGGTTACTCCCGATTCCTTCACTCATGGAACTGCAGCCCAGAGAAAAGAATGGTTCCGGAGAGGTTATACAACAGGAGATTTCGGTCAGGGAGACACGTTTAATGCCAATATCTGAAAGGTATTACTGGAAAGAAAGGATGTTTTTCTTTATTTCCAACATGTTCTGATTATTTTCCCCTTGCTTTTTATTGTTATTGGGTAATTGTATTTTGGTCGATTGCCTGGCATTTTTTATGCTAAGGATGCCTCAATGACAAAAAATATATACATATATCTGTTTTATTTCCTGTTGTATAAATAGTGCTTATAAACAGTGAAAAATCATTTTAATTTATATTAGCCTGTTTTTTATCGGGACTTACTATTTTTCTCTTATTACCTAAAACAATCCTGGTTCTCAGGATGAGAATTAATTCCGGATTACTTTGTGCATTTAAATTTCATGACAAACTGAATTACAGTCGTGTAATTTTACCTGCCAATTAAAATGTTTTCTGTCTCTAATGGTTTTTCAGTTAACAGAAGAAAAGACATAATTAAAATGCAACCCGATACTTAAAAACAGGGGGTAGGTGAGCAAAAACAATTAGAAAATACAATACAACCCCCTATAAAAAAGGGGTTAGACAGAAAAAAACATGCAAAAGACTTGCATATACCCCATAAAAAATATAGGTTTGCTTAAAATTTATAAAGTTTTATTGATAAACATTGTTTTTTATGAGGAAGAGATTAAAAAGAATCCTGCTGATGACAACTTTTTTGTTTGCAGGAATTACCGCGGTGAATGCCTCTGACGGGGCAGTTATTGATTCCGGTGCGACGGCATGGATGCTGACTTCGACTGCACTTGTTTTACTGATGATTCCGGGTCTCGCCATGTTTTACGGAGGCCTTGTGCGTTCCAAGAATGTTATGGGAACTATTATGCACAGTTTTGTAGCCATGGGTATTATAAGTGTCCTGTGGGTTATTATTGGTTATAGTATGTGTTTTGGGAGTAATGTTCTGGGGGGATGGTTCGGATGGAACAATGATTATTTTTTCCTGAAAGGGATTGATACCAGCATAATGGATGCAGGTATTCCCGAGTATGTATTTTCGATGTTCCAGGGTAAATTTGCCATAATTACTCCGGCACTGATTGCAGGTGCATTGGCAGAGCGTATAAACTTCAAGGCATACTGCTGGTTCATTGCTTTATGGAGTATCTTTGTCTATAATCCTTTATGTCATTGGGTATGGGCTTCAGACGGATTTCTTTTTAATCTTGGAGCAAACGGAGCGATAGATTTTGCAGGTGGTACGGTTGTTCACATATCCGCTGGTGTCAGTGGTCTGGTAGCAGCTCTTTTCCTCGGGTCACGCCGTGGTTATTCATATCAGGTTATAAGGCCGAATAATCTCGTGATCACTATGTTGGGTGCAGGGCTTTTATGGGTAGGATGGTTTGGGTTTAATGCAGGGAGCAGTATATCAAGTGGTCTGAGTACAGCTCAGGCTCTTACTGCCACTCAGGTAGCAGCCGCAGCCGGAGCTCTTACATGGATACTTATTGAAAGCTTTTGTCAGGGAAAGGCAACATCACTTGGTTTCGCCAGCGGTATACTGGCAGGACTTGTTGCAGTGACTCCTGCAGCAGGTGTTGTCCAGCCCTATGGAGCACTCGTTCTGGGTGTGTTGTCTTCCGTGATTTGTTATATGGCAATACAGTTGAAAAACAAACTTGGTTATGATGACAGTCTTGATGCTTTCGGGATACACGGAGTTGGAGGTATCACAGGAGCTGTTTTCCTTTCGTTTTTTATCCGTAAATCGTGGATGGAAGAGGCAGCGGCTGCTTCAGGTGGATCATGGACAATATGGAATCAGCTGGGAATCCAGCTTCTGGCTGTTGTTATTGCTATACTGTTTTCTGCTATAGTGACTTATATAATAGTCTTTTTACTTAATAAGTTAATTAAATTCAGAGCTTCAGACAGTGAAGAAATGGCAGGTCTTGACAGATCATATCATGGAGAAAGAGGATATGGTATGCTTAATCCAAGTTAAGTTGATGTTTAAATATTAAAAAATGTACTGGATATGAAACTAATAACAGCAATAATACGCGAAGTGCAGCTTGATAAAGTTCATGAGGCACTGGTGAAAGCAGAAATAACAAGGATTACTGTGAGTCGTGTGTCAGGGCATGGCCGGCAGAGAATAGAGGAAATGTACAGGGGGCAGAAGATAGTCCCCGACCTGATTCCTAAAATAAGAATAGAGATAGCCGTTAATGACTCATTTGTTGACATTGCAACAGATGCGATCCTGCAATCTGCAAAAACAAATGGTCCCGGGGGAACTGTGGGTGATGGGAAAATATTTATAACTCCTCTGGAGGAATGTATCAGGATACGGACGGGAGAAAAGGGTCCTTCAGCTATTTAAAATATATTAGTGAGAAAAGAAGCTGTCTGAAATCCGGGTAACTTTCATTATTGAAATCCCGGTCTTTCAGACAGCTTTTTATTTTAGTTATTAAGGAAAAGTTCTATATCATCTTCAACTGTTCCTATACCTGCAATCCCGAATTTTTCCACCAGGACTTTCCCTACGTTTGGTGATAAAAATGCAGGAAGGGTGGGTCCAAGATGGATATCTTTAATACCCAGATAGAGGAGAGCCAGCAGGACTATTACGGCTTTTTGTTCGTACCATGCAATATTGAATGCGATAGGAAGCTTATTGATGTCTTCGAGATTAAAAACTTCTTTCAGTTTAAGGGCAATAACCGCCAGAGAATAGGAATCGTTGCATTGTCCGGCATCAAGAACCCTTGGTATTCCGTTAATATCCCCGAGAGGGAGTTTATTATATCTGTATTTTGCACAACCGGCAGTAAGAATAACTGTGTCTTTAGGCAAAGCTGATGCAAATTCAGTGTAGTAAGCCCTGTCTTTCATTCTGCCATCACAGCCGGCCATTACAAAGAATTTTCTTATAGCACCTGATTTCACAGCATCGACAATCTTATCAGCGAGAGCCAGAACCTGATTATGTGCAAAACCTCCTGTTATTTCTCCCTTTTCAATTTCTACAGGTGGCTTGCATTTTTTTGCCTGTTCTATTATTTCGGAGAAATCTTTTTGCCCTCCTTCCGGCCTTTCGGGGATATGTCTAAAACCTGTAAATCCCGCAGATCCTGTTGTATATACTCTGTCGAAATATGAGGCATTTTTCCTCGGAGGTACTATGCAATTCGTAGTGAAAAGGACAGGGCCGTTGAATGTTTCAAATTCTTCTTTCTGTTTCCACCAGGCATTGCCGTAGTTGCCAATGAAATGTTTATATTTCTTGAAGGCCGGATAATAATTTGCGGGCAACATTTCACTGTGGGTATAAACATCCACACCTGTCCCTTCTGTCTGCTTCAGCAGATCTTCCATATCCCTTAAATCATGACCACTTATTAGAATACCCGGATTAGTTCCCACTCCTATGTTCACTTTTGTTATTTCCGGATTACCGTAGGTGGTAGTATGTGCTTTATCCAGAAGAGCCATAGCTGCCACACCGTATTTACCTGTTTCGTTGACAAGATTAATCAGCTCTTCAACTGTCAGATTGTCATTCGTTGTAGCAGTCAGGGCTTCCTGAATGAATTTGTGTATTGTGTCGTCTTTATATCCGAGATTGTTCGCATGTTCAGTATATGCAGCCATTCCTTTTAACCCGTAGATCGTCAATTCACGCAGGGATCGTACGTCCTCATTTTCCTGGGTCAGTATGCCTACTGTCTGACTTTTGGTATCAAATTCTTCGGTAGTGTCCGCTATCCAATTAACCGATTCATGTATGTCAGAAGGCAGTGTGCCACCTGCTTTTAAATAATCGTCCCTGAGTCTGTCCCTGATTTCCAGCCCTTCACGTATCTTTTCAATAAACCTGTCGTAATCGAAATTTGCATTGGTAATTGTCATAAATAAGCTGTCAACAACAAATTTATTCACTTCTTCTTTTTCAATACCCAGAGCTCTTGCCCGTGTGCTCACATTGGAGATACCCTTCAGAACATATATCAGAAGGTCCTGTATATTGGCAACTTTTTCATTCTTACCACAAACGCCGGCAATAGTACATCCGGTTCCTTTTGCAGTTTCCTGACACTGATAACAAAACATACTCATAATTAGTTGATTTGGTTAATATTATTATTAATAGTTTTTTTTTGAACCTAATTACAAAGGTATAATTTCACACTGACTATAATTGTAACAAATGTTACAAAAACTATCTGAAAGGATAATCATATAAAATCACTTCATTAATTATAATAAGAGAAGTTAATACATTAAACTGTATCAAATTTCCGACTGATCATTACTCAGAAAAAGATACTGAAGTAAATGTTTATATTATTGCAGTAACAATAAAGCCGTCTCTTTTGTTTTGAGACGGCTTTAACTGTTCCGGTATTCTGGATACTTATACAGACTTCTTATTCACGATAAGAAAGTCCCAGGGATCAGGTTTATACTATTTCTTTATATATATCAGAATCTATAGCCTGCAGAGAGGCTGAAACCGGTGTTTTTCAGTGACGACTTGTCTTCGCTGGTCCCTTCGCCTTCGTAATCAGGATTAATATTCAAAAGGCCCAGTTGAGCATTAAGCTGGAAGAATAATCCGACAGGCAGTTCGTACCCTGCAAAAATGTTAGCACCCGCATCAAAAGGTCTCAGATACATTGCTACTCCGTTGAGAGCTTCAATTTTGTTCTTGAATTAAATATCTTCCGATTCATCTCCAAAGGTCAGTTTTCCGCTGACCCCATATCCAAGATATGGTCCGAAGCCCAGCATAAAGTGTCCTTTCCCGACTAGTGGCTTATATACCAGATTTACCGGCAGTTCAAGATATGAGATATTGATTTTCATATCCTCAGATGATTCGGTATCTCTGCACCCTTTGGTGGAAAAAAGCAGACCTGGTTGAAGATAAAAATCGGGAACAACAGGTATCTGGATATTCAGACCGGCGTGGAATCCGGTTTTGATCTGATTTTCAAGATTATCTCCGAAATAATCTTTACCGTTGAGATTTTGAAAATTCACTCCTCCAAGAATGCCAAATGATGTTTTCTGTGCGGTGACAAAGGGAGCTGATACCAATAATATGAGTGCAAAAGTAAATAGTCTTATTTTCATGGTTCAATTAATGTTTAGTGAATATTTATTAATATAAGTTCGATGCTCAGGGTATAGGATTATTGAGCTGCTTCTTGTTTGGCTTCTTCGATCATTTTTTCGTTTGCTGTAATAAGGAATTCAACTCTTCTGTTCTGAGCTTTTCCCTCGTCAGTATTATTATCATATTTAGGAGTGCTTTCTCCAAAGCCAATAACAGTAAGTCTGTTTCCCGGTATACCCTGTCCAATAAGATAATCGGATACCGCGGATGCCCTGCGTTCTGATAGTGTCTGGTTATAGGATTCAGACCCGCTACTGTCGGTATGTCCCTGTAATTCAACATCAGTGTCGGGATAGTGATTAAGAACTGTAACCAGTTTATCAAGGTTTGTTTTAGCCTCATCAGACAGGTCAGATCTGTCGAAACCAAACAATATGTTGCTGTCGAATTCAACAACAATACCTTCTCCAACTCTTTCAACTTTTGCACCAGGAACAGTATTTTTTATTTCCTCTGCCTGTTGATCCATTTTATTTCCGATAACAGCTCCGGTTGTACCTCCAACTGCAGCTCCTATAATTGCTCCCAAAGCAGTGTTTCCCGTAGCTCTGCCAATTACTGCACCCATGGCAGTCCCGGCAGCAGTCCCGACGGCAGCCCCTTTGGTTGCCCTGTTCATCGAAGAACAACCCTGGAATAACAGTGCTGCGCTAAGAAGAATTATCAAAGTAAACCTAAACGTTTTCATCATATTGTAGCTATTTAATGGTTAATTGAAAATTGTAAAAATTCATAAAATATAGAAGTATCATAATAATTATATTTAAAAATCCACATACGCCTTTAATTCATTAATCTGAATATGCTTTTTTGCATAACATTGACTCTTTATAGATGTACGGAAACACCCATTAATTGCTGTAAACATAATAAATATATAAATTTATTCAAAGAAAAATTATTACAGCTTTTTTATCCCGTCAGAATTGTTTATATTGGAACAAAATCCTGTAAACAGGCTGCAGGATAATAATTACAATAAACCTGATTGATTAACTAAAACTGAAAATTATGGCAGTACTTAAAGTGATTGAAATTATGGCATCATCTCCGAAAAGTTGGGAAGATGCAACAGAAATAGCTGTAAAAACAGCGGGGAAAACAGTTAAAGGAATAAAATCTGTGTATATACAGGACCAGAGTGCAGTGGTAAAAGACAATAAGATTACTGAATTCCGGGTGAATGTAAAATTATCGTTCGAAGTTATTAACTGACAGCAGAAGTATTAACTTAAAAAAAACATATCATGGGACTCATTTCATTCATTAAAAATGCCGGAGACAAACTTTTTAAATCAGAAGCACAGAGAGAACAGGAAAAGGCAGATGTTATCATTGCCCATATTAAAAAATTCGGATTTGATACAAGTGATATCCAGGTTAAGGTCGATGATGATAAGGTAATTCTGACCGGGAGTATCGATACTCAGGAAAACAAGAATAAAATTATTGTTACTGCAGGCAATGTTGACGGGATATCAGGTGTTGACGACTGGATAGTAGTTAAAAAACCACCTGTTACAGCTCCTCCGGAACCGGAAAAACAGTTTTATACTGTTAAGAAAGGTGATTATCTTTCCAAGATAGCGAAGGAAGTGTATGGTAACGCTAATAAATATATGGTGATATTTGAAGCTAATAAACCTATGCTTAAAGATCCGAATTTAATCTATCCTGGTCAGGTTCTGGTTATACCTCCACTTGATTAATGATATAATGCTAAACAAATCGGCCGGTTACAGGAAATTAGCAACCGGCTGATTTATTTTTTCCTGTTTTGTGCGAAAGACACCCAAAATAAATTTTATATAATTATTCCCGGAATTTAATGCTGTGCAAAACATTGATTCTTTTTTTTCCATGACACCGGAGGTGTCAATATCCAGTAGCCCGGGTTCCACCCCGGGAAAGGTGCATTACATCATAACAACAACCGTGGAGGGGTTGACTTCAAAATGACATCCTGACTGACGATAGCTTTTCTTGGTTGAAGAAGTTGAAGAAGTTGAAGCGGTTGAAGAGGCTTAGGGTTCAGGTTACATCGGAACATTGCGACGAGTTCTGAGAAAGCAGAATACAACACTTTCCGTTACAACCCACT
>JAAYDB010000175.1 GCA_012729475.1 Bacteroidota bacterium | reverse complement strand
TTTCCCGGGGTGGAACCCGGGCTACTGGATGTTGACACCTCCGGTGTCATGGAAAAAAAGAATCAATGTTTTGCACAGCATTAAATTCCGGGAATAATTATATAAAATTTATTTTGGGTGTCTTTCGAACAAAACAGGACAAAGCAGACTCTGACTTCTTCCATAGACATTTTTTATCATGTTTGTCTGAGGCAGAAAAAACGGTTACTTATTTCAATACCAGATCTGTGATCACCTTTTTCCCCACCTTTTCATTGAGTTTATCAACTATAGCTTTCCTGAGCATAAGTAATTCATTCCTTACAACAGAAGAACTAAGATGTACATAGAGAACTTTGTTTTTTATATAGATCCTGGATGTCTTGACCGATATTGCTTTTCCTACTGTTTCTTCCCATGAATTGAGCAGACCTATCTCATCAAGTTTCCGCTCTAATTTCATTTCCCTGATATAATCGGTAATTGCTTCAGCGATTGATATGGTTTTACTTCTCCTCATTTAGACATTTCCCGTTTTGAATAGCTTCGAACACACCACTGTCTTCAATTTTAAACAGCTTATAATCCACATGATGTACAACCAGAATATCATTCAGTCTACTCTGATGAGTATCAGTAATAAAAATTTGTCCAAATCTATTATTTCCAACAAGTTTTATTATCTGTTCTACCCTTTCAGCATCAAATTTATCAAATATATCGTCAAGCAGAAGGATAGGTGTTATTTCTGATCTCTTACTGATGTAATCAAATTTGGCCAGCTTTAATGCCAGAAGGTAGGATTTTTGCTGACCCTGGGAACCAAGTGCTTTAATAGGATATCCATCCATAAGAAAGACCAGATCATCTTTATGTATTCCAAGAGATGTATATTCGAGATATCTGTCTTTTTCCAGCGAATTAATCAGAGCATCTTCATAATCACCTCCGGAGAGATGTGACCGGTAATTAAGGCTCACCGTTTCTTTACCTGATGATATCCCGGCATAATGGTCCTGAAAGACTGGAATCAGTTCATTTATAAGATTATTTCTCTCCCGAAAAACATAGTTGCCATATTTAACCAGTTGATGATCCCATACCGACAAAGTATCTCTGTCAAAAGTTCCGGTAGAATTGAAATATTTCAGTAGTTTGTTCCTCTGCTGAAGGGCTTTTGTATATTGAAGGACAGAAGTAAGATATTCTGTATCGTATTGGCTGATAATTTTATTCATGAATTTTCGTCTTTCCTCACTTCCTTCTGTTATCAGAACGCTGTCAGCAGGAGATATCATTACAACAGGATATTTGCCTACATGATCAGATAGTCTGGGATATTCTTTCCCGTTTTTCTTCATTATTTTTTGCTTTTGCCTCTGAAAAGAACAGTATATCTGATCTTCATCCCCTTTTTTTATGAATGTACCGTTGATAATAAAATAATCCTCACTATGATGAATATTTATACTGTCCATATTGTTAAAAAAACTTTTAGTCAGAGATAGATAATGTATTGCATCAAGTATATTAGTTTTGCCTACTCCATTATTACCAACAAAACAATTTATACGTTCAGAGAAGTCAATTTTTGACTGTTCGTAATTTTTAAAATTCGTCAGGGAAAGATTTCTGAGATGCATTTTAAAAAAAATAAAAACAATTGACTCTGACATTCAATTTCAATAGTTCAGACATACAAGGGCACGAACTATGATATTGTTTGTAAGGTCAGGAATAAATAACAGTGCAAAGGTAATAATTGTAAACAGATTTTCTATCCATCAATGATATCTTTATACTACTAATAATCAGGCTACTATAAATCAACCTGCTAATAGATATAACTTACCTCAGATAATTGTTTTAAAATAATCTGAAAAAAATTACTTTTGCGGTGGTAAAATCTAAAACAACAATCATTTATACTGAAATGGCAAAAAAGAAAAAAGAGGAAAGTCCGCAGAGCCTGAAAAATGTTGAGGAGACATTATCAAAGACTGAGCAGTTTTTGGAGCAGAATTATAAGTCGCTTCTATATACACTTGCTACTATTGTTGTCCTTGTGGGAATTTTCTGGCTTGGAAGAATGTATCTTAAGAACAGGGACAGAGAAGCTCAATCGCAGATATATCAGGCAGAAAGATATTTTGAAATGGATTCACTCAACCTTGCTTTGTATGGTGACGGTAATTATTTGGGATTTCTCGATATATCACAAGATTATAAATTCACACCCACTGGTAATCTTGCATTATACTGTACCGGGATATGTTATCTTAATCTTGGGCAGTACGAAGATGCGCTTGAATTCCTTGATAAATACTCAAAGAAGGATAAGGTCATCGGTTCTCTGGCAATTGGTGCGATGGGAGATGCTTATGTAGAGCTGGGTGATACAAAAAAAGGTATATCAAAGTATCTGGAAGCAGCTGAATACGGAGCTAACTCATTCAACACACCTCTCTTTCTTATAAAAGCAGCTGAACTCTACGAACTGGAAGGTAAATACTCCGAAGCCCTTGGTTTATACGAACAGATACAGGATGAATACCCCGAAAGTACTGAGGGACAGAGCATTGAAAAATACATTGCCAGGGTTAAACTTCTTAATGAATAACTATGGCTACAACAAATCTATCGGAAAATAACAATAATGATATACCAGTTGCAGATGGAATGAGATTTGGAATAGTTGTATCTGAATGGAACAATGAAATCACTGAGAAGCTTCTGGAGGGAGTATTAAATACTCTGCGAAAGCATGGTGCAAAAGATGATAACATAAGGGTGATCCATGTTCCTGGCAGTTTCGAACTGACTGCCGGAGCCCGGTTCCTTGCTGAAAAAAAAGACAATGATGCTGTTATCTGCCTGGGTTGTGTGATTCAGGGAGAAACTCCTCATTTTACATATATTTGTCAGGGTGTAACACAAGGCATTACTCAACTCAACATTGATTACGGCATACCTTTTATTTTCGGAGTACTTACCACAAACACCCTTCAGGAAGCCAAAGACAGAGCCGGCGGGATACATGGCAATAAAGGTGATGAGGCTGCTGTAACTGCAATCAAAATGGCTGCACTTCGTTAAATCCAATAATAGTATTCTCATTTATAGTTAATTATTTATTACTATTATCTGAAAATTTTATTATCAGCTTTTTAAGTATTATTGTAGCTTTGGATTAGAGATTATCGGATAATCATATGAAGAAGCGTAGAGTGCCTCTGCGTATTGCATTTAGTATGCTTACGGGATATGCACGCAGTCGTATTATTGCCCAGATCAAAGCAGTAGCCTTTATTATTGTATATCTTGTTATTTTTCAGGTCCTGATACTCAGAGTTCCTCTTAGTAATTCTATAATGACTACAGGAGGAATAGCTCTGGTTATTTTCGGGCTGGCCTTTTTCCTGGAAGGTCTTGTACTTGGCTTCATGCCTCTTGGAGAAAGAGTTGGAGCCAGGCTTCCTTCACGTACCAATATTTTTGTCGTAGCCTTATTCGGTCTGGTTCTGGGATTTGGCAGCACACTTGCTGAACCAGCTGTCAGTGCTTTGAGAACAGCCGGATCTATATTGAAAGCATGGGAATCACCATTGCTTTATCAGGTATAATGGGGCTTGCATGGGATTGTGGAGCTGTGACAACAGGTGCTGTGACCGTACCGCTTGTTCTTGCTTTAGGTCTGGGTGTTTCAAGAACTGCCGGAAAGGGTAAAGGAACGGCAAGCGGCTTCGGTGTAGTGTTACTGGCTTCTTATCTGCCCGTTCTTTCCGTTATGATTCTTGGTTATATAATAAACTTCAGAGCTCCGGAACCCACAACAGAAACAAACTTTTTCTCTCCGGGAAAAAGAGATAATACTCTCGCTATTTTTGAGAATGATACAATATTGCTGCAACATGCTTTTATAAAAGGTAGTGAAACAGGCAGACGTGCTTTTTTCGATAATGAAGATGATTACCATAAAGCTCTGTTGTCATTAAAAACAGACAGCTCACAACATTCATCACTTATCGGCAATATGGATCTGGATGAATGGATAATAAATATTGCTTCTGAACAGGAAAGGGACTTTCTTCCTGAGACTATCAGTGTATCCGGACAAAAATCCGGATCATCTTTTATAAACACTATTAAAGAGGAAGCTGTGGTTGGATTCAGGGCAGTAATACCTCTCTCATTATTACTTATTATAGTTTTGACAGGTTTTCTGAGAGAAAAATTAAAGTACAAGGATGAAATTGTACTGGACATTGTTTTTACATTGGCAGGCATGACTCTTCTGACATCAGGAATAAAACTGGGACTGGTTTCTCTTGACCGTGTTCAGGTACTGGATTCTCCTGCTGCTTATATGTATACAATATAACAACAAGTACTTGCCCGATTCACACCCTGAAATTCACCGGCCGCATAGCTTTCTGTAAGGGCAGTAACTGCATTTACTCCATACATCTTTTGTCATAATAAATGGCTCATCCCCGCTGAAAATAATTTTCAAGATTTCATGAAGATTATTCATGAAATCATCTCTAACCTCATTGTAATCTTCAAGAAATGTAGTCGTACCAAAACGCATTTTACCTGTATCATCTTCTTTTGGTACTCTATTCAATTTATATATCGAAGGTATTATCCTGACTGAACTGTCAGACCATAGGAATGCTTCGCAATAGAGAAGGGTCTGTAACCAACCATCGAGTTCCTTATTCCTGTCATCCTGAAAAAGGTCATTCACAGTCTTCACAGAATCAGCTACCTTGCCTGTTTTATAGTCAATTATCCTCACAACTTCGCCTTTCAAATCAATACGGTCTATCTTCCCTCCTGTCATAACATTAATAATTCTGGTATCCCCTGATATCCTGATAGGGAAAAGGTAAAGATTTTCAAGTGAAATAATTTTTAACGGCGCCACATTTTTATCCATCTGAAGTATCCTGTCAATAAAGACTGAAAGAACATTTGAAATAATAAATTCATTTCCGTTGACAACTGAATAATTCGGTTTACCAAATACTTGTCTTATTTCTTTCTTTATCAGATTTAACAGTCTGTCTTTATCTGAGGATAATTTTTCCAGAGCAGTGTTGTCTAGAAACCCATCAGCATATCCTGCATAAAGATCTTTTGCTACTGCATGTAATAAGGTTCCCAGTTTTGCAGGATCTATTTCCTCAGATATTTCTTCTCTTTCAAAAAGACCGTTTACATAACGATAATAAAATTTCATTCTGCAGTTAAGCCATGTATTTATTGCTGAAGGAGACAAATATGCCTGCCGTTTGGGATTTTTGCCGCAGAAACGCTCAATAAGTCTCAGGTTATGTTCTTCCTTTCGTTCAACTACAGAACTGGTAATACTATTATTCATGATCTCAAAAGTTGTACTGAGCATCTCAGGCTTCAGTTGAGGATCATATTTTATTTGCTGCAGAAACCTACTCATCTCACCACTTCTTAGTCCTTCTGAATCAGAGTTATAAAGAAATTTCACATTTTCAGCTCTGTGTAACAACCTGTAAAAATGATATGCATAGATTGATTCCTGATGATTGACAGAAGGCATCCTGAATGCTTCTCTGAGAGTGAAAGGTATAAAAGAGGAAGGAACTGTTACAGATGGCAATATTCCTTCATTAACCGACAGCATTACAATATTTCTGAAGTCCAGTGTCCTGGTCTCCAGTATACCCATGACCTGTATTCCTGCCAGAGGCTCTCCTGAAAAAGGCACTGATTGACTTCTGATTATTCTTTCAAGTATCCTGGTCCATGTTTCTATAGTAAGAACAATATCCTGACTTTTTGCAACAATATCCAGCCGGTTCAGTGAAAGTATTATTCTGTAAATAAATTCATTTCTTATATTTTTCTGGAAATATACCCCTCCTGTTCCCTTCAGTGCTTCATCTGAAAGATCACTCAGCAAAGAAAGGATTGTCTTAAGATATTCTGACAATAGGTCTGGCTTTTCTGTTTTAATGAAAACAAGAGATAGTATTTCGGATTGACATAAATAATCAGCCTCTATCCATGTCTGATTTCTTTCCGTTATTTCCGTAATTATCTGATCAGCCAACTCGTCAATTAATGCACGGAGAAAACTGTTTTTCAAAAGTTTTATTACATCCCTGTAGTTGAACAAAACAGCTCCATTCTTCTTCCTGGAATTCATTTGCAGGTCCAGCAACTGTTTGACGAAAATAAATAAAGATGTCTGACGTACAGGGTAACCCATTGTAATATTAATATCTGAAAATTTTTCCGGAAGGCTTGTGAGTACAGGAACAAGAAGGTTTTCATCAGCAAGAATAATGGCTGTCTGATGTGCATTCTCCAAAGACAGTTCATCAAAATCCTGTAATAGCTGTGGTAAGAGTTTTACCTGGCCAACATCTGATGAAGTATTAATAACTCTTATCCTGCACTTTTGATTATTTTCTGAGAGCATAGTATCATAATCCCATTCTTCAGGCATATCGTTACCAAAAAAGCGGATATTCTCTCTTAGAAAAAAACCGGCAGAGTTTAAATTGTCTGTTTTTAAATATGAATTATCATAATCCCAGTAAAATCTTGCTTTTCCATTGCTTTTCAGCCATTTCATCAGTTCTTTTTCACATTTGTTAAGTGCATTAAATCCAATGAAATGGACCATGTCCCATCTTATTCCTACAGAATCGTCTTTTTTGATTCTTTCAATAACATCTCTGTAAATCATACCCTCATAAGCTTCTCCCTTCTTTGCAAGAACATTTCTGAACTCCTTATATAAGTCATCCAGTATTTCCCATATCTTAAGGAATTCGGCTTTCTCCCGCGTCAGTTTTGTTGTGTCGGTATTTATCCAGAAACGTTTTATTATTTCTACCTGCTCTGCAGTTAATCCGCCAAACTGTTCATCTATTTTTTTTATATCCGTAATATTTCTGAACAACTGCGTTGTATTGACAAGATATTTATCGACATCATCAAAATCATCAAGAAGCATATCTCCCCAAAAATAGAAATCATCAAAATTTTCTGCTCCTCTCTTTATTTTCCGGTATACTTTATACAATTCAAATAGAAGTACCTCATTCTCTGCAGGTTGGCTATCTGACAATGAGTAAAACAGATCATTAATAGTCAGTATGGCCGGTAACCAGACCGGCTTACGGATTTCAGCTGCCAGATATTTCATAAAAAACAATCCGGCTCTTCTGTTTGGGAACACCAGACAATGTTTATCCAGAGTGTTACCATAACGTTCATAAAGGGATTCTGCTATTTGCTGAAGAAAATATTTCATATCAGACATTTTTTATTTCCGGCAAACAGGTGATATCTGTTACCCGGCCAACTCTCATCAGGGCAAAGCTCACGGTAAAAACTCAAAACTGTTATCAGATAAATGGGGATCATGATTATTTAAAGTTAAAGTCTGACGGATTATGTAACCGGCCCTGCCATGTATCAAGCTCTTCAAGACGTTTTTCAATCAGTAGGGCTGCCTGTTCAGTTCTGGTTTTACCCCATGTAATTTCTGAAAGAAAACGAGGAGGTGCTTCACCTGTAAATCTTTCGATGACTAAAGACGGATTAAGTCTTTCAACGAACTCAACAATAAAGTCAATATATTCTTCAAGTGAAAATCTTAAAAAGTCATTAGGATTATCCCTGTATTCCTTTTCAATAGCCGTTCCTTTCATTATCTGAAGCTGATGAAATTTAACTGTGGAAAGTGGCATCGCTGATATTATTTCCGCCATCCTAAGCATTTCGGAACGTGATTCTCCTGGCAGTCCGAAAATAAAATGAGCTCCGGTATTAATACCGGCTGCTGATGTTTTCTCAATGGCAATACGAGCTTCTTTGAACGAATGGCCTCTGTTGATCCTCCTGAGAGTTATATCGGAACATGATTCAACACCATATTCTATAGCTATATAATATTTCTCAGCTAGTTCCTTAAGGTAGTTTATTTTCAGGTCGTCAATACAATCTGGTCTGGTACCTATAACCAAACCAACCACTCCCGGATAACTGAGAGCTTCTTCATAAAGAGATCTAAGTGTATCCAACCCCGCATAGGTGTTAGTATATGCCTGAAAATATGCCAGATATGAATATGCTCTCCTGTATCTCCATTTATGAAATTCAATTCCCTCCTCTATCTGCTTTGAAACAGTCTTATCCGGAGTACAGTATCCGGGATTGAATGCATCATTATTGCAGTAAGTGCATCCTCCGGTTCCTTTTGTCCCGTCTCTGTTAGGGCAGATAAAACCAGCATCAACAGCAACTTTTTGTATCCTTGCCCCATAAAGCTTTTTAAGATAGTTTGAAAAGGCATTGAACCTTCTTTCATGTCCCCATGAATATATCCTGATTTCTTTTTTTTCCTGTGGCATCAGACAGATACAACTTTATTATTATCAACATACCATATATAAGACTCTATATTATGGTAGCCCATATCAGACAAAAGCATTTTATATTCCTGTAACTGTTTAACATAGCGCTTGTTTTCTTCTCCAAACTTAAAATCAACAACTATGGTTTTATTCTCTCTCAGAAGTATCCTGTCGGGCCTTCTTGTCACACCGGAAGGTAATAATATGTCTTTTTCTGTAAGAACCTTATTATCAACGGCAAACCATTCCGAAACAGGAGAAGATGATAACAGGACGGCAATTTTGTTCTCCATATCATCAGCTTCTTCCTTTGTGATTTTACCAGCCATAACAAGCTTCTTTAATGCTGTTCCGATATCATTTATGGTAGCAATATCTTCAAAAACCTCATGCATCATTTTGCCATAATTTATCTTTTGCTTTACAGCAGTATTTTTTTCTGAAAAATAGTTTTCACCATGAAGCTTCAGTTTCAGTGATCCTGGTTTATTTTCAACTGTATAACAATTTAATGTGATTTCTTTCTTCTCCTCAGTCTGACTTAATTTCTCTGGAATAATTCCCAATTCAAAGATTCCTTTTTCAGGGTTGAACATTTTTCTCAAAGGTAATTCCGCCTTCTCCACATTATTCACACCAATCTCAATGGCATTTTTTATAATCTCTGCTATTGTCCCTTTTGAATTTTTGTCTCCGGGAAGGAATCCCCATAACACATCTTTGGCTCTTGTAAGAGCTACGTACAGGAGATTAATATTATCCAGAAAAGAGGCACATTTTTCCGCATAATAATCATCTGAAAACACAGTATTAACAAGTTTATTGCTATAACGCACAGGAAGGATACCCAGTTCATTAAAAGGAGGTATTTGAGGCCTGACCCATAATACTGGCTGCTTAAGGTTTTTGTGATCAACATCCCATGAAAGAAAAGGCAGTATTGTAACGCTGAATTCAAGACCTTTGGACTTATGGATTGTAAATACCTTAATAGCATCCTGATCATCCGGCAACACAATGGATTTATTAACCCCGGTACTCTCCCACCATTCAAGAAAGGTATTAAAATCGGCATTCCTGTTCTTTGAAAAATTCATAACAAGGTCCTGAAAAGTATTCAGATAGGCAACATGATGAGGAGATGAACCAAGATCAAAATGACGGACAATATTCTCCACTGCTTCAAAAAGAGGCATATTACGGGCTCGTTCAAGGAATTCTGCTGTATCAACAGGATAATAGTCCTGACAGCTGTCCGAGGATGAATCAGAAAATAAGGGAACTTCTTCAGGATTATCCCATCCTCTGGTCACCAGATAAAATCTCTTCATCTCTGCCTGTGCAATCTGATCTCCCGGATTGTTGAGAAGTTTTATTACTGCTGCAATAAAATTGACAACAGCTGATTTCGACAGAGTAAGAGAATCATTTGACACTATATTATAGTTAAACTTTTTTTTCTGTTCTTCGGTACAACCGGCTCCATATTCAATCACCCTCCTGAGGACATCCTCCCCTTCTCTTCTTTCTCTGACCAGTATACCAATATCTGAAGCTCTGTAACCTTTTATCTGAAGCTCTTCAATCAAAGCAGGAAGTCTGTCCAGGACTATCTGTGACCATTTCTTTTTATCATCTGTTTTAATCTCATCTAAACCCTTTTCGCCTTCTGATTCATCATCAACAATTTCAAGTCTTACATACCCTCCTCTTCCCGGTTCGGGATCATCCTGGACAGCCTCTTTATATAGTTCTGTAAAACTAAATGACAATTGATCTCCGGGAAAAGAATCTTCAACCTGTTGAGGTATAACAGAAAAGAGAGAGTTATTGAAGGAAATAATATTTGATCTGCTTCTCCAGTTAGTATTCAGAGGTTCACTCAGAAACCTCTTATTATCAACCATTTCTTTTTTCATCCTCCCCAATATCTGCCAGTCACTGTTTCTCCAACGATAAATAGATTGTTTAATGTCACCGACTACAATATTATCATGCCCCTCTCCCATACTGTTTATAATTAAAGGATTAAAATTATGCCATTGTAATATCGATGTATCCTGGAATTCATCTATCATATAATTTTCATACTGATTCCCTATTTTCTCATAGATAAATGGTGTCTGGTCAGCTTTTGTTATAAGCCTTAAAACCTCTCCTGCATCTGAAAGCAGAAAACTGTTTTCAGAACCTGCCACCCGTCGTACTCTTTTCAGAACATCTGAAAGGATACCCAGTGCATACATGTTGGGTTGTATTACCTTTGCACTCTCATATATCAAACGCTTATCATCATCATAAATAACAGCTTCCTTTATAATAGTATCAAGGCCCTTATTTATTGCACTCTGAAGCCGGGGATGGATTTTACCTGATGACCACCGTGGTGGATCATTAAAAATCTGCCTGACAGCACTTCCTGGACTGACAATTTTCCCTGAAGAAAGAGATCTGATGTAAGATGGTATGCCTCTGCTTTTTTGATAAAACATCTCAGCAGAAAGTTCATATTCAAACAATAACTCTTCGGCTTTCGTGCCCAGATCATTCAATTTGGTTTCAAAAGAGTGTATAATTGAACGTATTTTTTTGATGTAATCAAGAAGAAATTCCTTATTCTCCAGCTTCGATAATTCCGTTTCCGATAATATTTTAAAGTTCTCTTTGAAAAGTTCTTCGGATAATTTCATTACTGATGTTTTCAGATTCCAGTTCTTCTCCTCTTCAAGATTTGAAAGCACATAATCCTTAAGCCATTCCTGCAGTTTGTTATCTTCCGGAGAAGAAGCTATCATCTCATCTACAGCGGAAGAGAGTATCAGGTTATGGTCCAGTTCAATATTATAACCTGAATGTAATCCTGCTTCTCTGGCAAAAGCCCGAAGCACTTTTTGAAAGAATGCATCAATAGTGGATACTGAGAATCTGGAAAAATCATGAAGTAATGAATAAAGTATCTCTTCAGCCTTGTTTCTGACCTCCGGCTCTGTCATACCAGTATCTTTCATCAGTCCTGAAAGATATTTTGATTCTTTCCCTGTTAAAAGGAGGAATAACTGATCGAGTATTCTGTTTTTCATTTCTGCAGTAGCTTTATTGGTGAAAGTTACTGCAAGTATTTTACGGTAATTATATTTTGACCTGAAGAGCTTTGAGAGATAAATACCTGCCAGTCTGAAGGTCTTACCTGATCCTGCGGAAGCGCTGTATATAGTTAGTGTACCTGTTCCCATTCCGGATTAAAGTTAGCATTTTTCAATATCTTTGCACAATGAAAAAAAGAGTGGTCATCGGCTTATCCGGAGGCGTAGATTCAAGTGTTGCAGCATGGATACTGAAGGAAAAAGGATATGATGTAACAGGACTCTTTATGAAAAACTGGCATGATACCACTGGTTTACTTCATAGCGACTGCCATTGGGAAGATGACCTTATGTTTGCAGAAATGGTTGCAAAAAAGATTGGAATATCTTTTCAGCATATCGACCTTAGTGAACCCTACAGAGAAAGGGTTATTGACTATATGTTCGATGAATATAAAAAAGGAAGAACTCCTAACCCGGATATACTATGTAACAGGGAAATAAAATTTGATTCATTTGCGGAAGAAGCAAAGAAAATTGGAGCTCACTATATTGCTACGGGTCATTATTGCAGAAAGGAAAAGTTAGAAAAAGACGGCCGTGTAATTTACAGGCTTCTCAGGGGAATAGATGACAATAAAGACCAGAGTTATTTTTTGTGCCAGGTAAACCAGCAACAACTGGCTTTTTCATTGTTCCCTCTGGGAGGATTAACCAAACCCGAAGTAAGAAAAATTGCAGATAATCTTGGTCTGGCTACTGCTCACCGAAAAGACTCACAGGGAATATGTTTCATTGGGAAAGTTCATCTTCCGGTATTTCTCCAACAAAAACTAAAAGCCAGAGAAGGGCCGGTAATTGAAATTGCTCCTTCCGATCAATTATTGACCTGGGCTACGGGACTCCCGTCAGAGACACCGGAAGAACTGGAATTAATCAAAATGACTGCTAATCATCCTTTTGAAAAACTTCCGGGAAAAACTGTGGGACTGCATAATGGAGCTCACTTTTTCACTATAGGACAAAGGAAAGGAATTAATATTGGAGGATATAAGGAACCTCTTTTTGTTCTGGGTATTGATACTGACAATAATATCCTTTACGTAGGTGAAGGACAATCACATCCCGGCTTATACAGAAAAGGATTGTTTATTTCAAATGATGATCTGCACTGGATAAGACCTGATTTGGAATTGAGGACAGGAGAAAAATGCGAATATATGGTCCGTATAAGATATCGTCAACCACTGCAAAGAGCAATATTATTCCGTACCAATAATGGCATATACATCATTTTTAACAGCTTGCAGCGAGGCATTGCTCCTGGTCAGTTCGCAGCATGGTATGACGGTGATGAAATAACAGGCTCCGGTGTAATAGCAAGATAATGTTTCAAAAACAATAGTTCTGAACAGACTTGTTGTAAATACAGAAGATTAATAATTAAATATTAATAATATATCTGCGGTCCATATATTTGTTGAGACAACCTGTCTCTCCTGTTTTGTGCGAAAGACACCCAAAATAAATTTTATATAATTATTCCCGGAATTTAATGCTGTGCAAAACATTGATTCTTTTTTTCCATGACACCGGAGGTGTCAACATCCAGTAGCCCGGGTTC
>JAAYDB010000174.1 GCA_012729475.1 Bacteroidota bacterium | reverse complement strand
GGGGCGGGCCTTGATGTCCTTTCTGTTGAACCTCCTTCTGATAAGAATCCTCTTCTTAAAGCTGCGAATTGTTTTTTAACACCGCATATTGGCTGGGCTACACATGAATCAAGATCGCGACTGATGGATATTGCTGCAGAGAATCTGAAAGCTTTTCTGGCCGGTTCGGCTGTTAATGTTATAACTGATTAGACGATAAACAGCTTTCTTAGAAAAACAATTTTCCCCTTTTCTTTTTTTTTATATTTCTGTTTTTAACAGATACTTCAGAAAAACAACAACTCTTTCCGCGCCGGATAGGAAAACTCTTTGTTGAGATTAGGGGAATCGAAACTGCTTCAAAGACTTTTAAACGGGTAGGTAATCCTACAATTTTTACAGAATTACAAAAAAAAATTCAACTAAATTTATTTTTAAAATTCGGAGTTTGATATTATGGCCCAAGTTAAATTTTTGATTTAGGGATTTTCATTAATAGAGCATGTTATCTTCCTTTTGAATTTGGTTATAAAAAAATTGTTGAGCTTATTGAAAATGGATCAAATAACGTTAAGGCTTAAGTTAAAATATAATCGATTAGATTTTTAACGAGAAAAGAAACGAATCAACAGATTAGGTCTAAAAATTTTATGGATATAGCAAACTACCAAAGTTGATTTTAACGAAATATAAAAATTATCTTAATTACATAACATTTTTACGAAAGACATACTTCATTCACGCCATAATTTATTAATTTCTATAAAATTCGAATTTACAGGCTTTGGCAAGGTTTTTTTGAGAAGATTCCTTAAATTTGAGAATTAGCTATTTATTTAAGGGAAAAATGCCCCCGTATTATAGGACGAGGGCTACCTGAATGTTTTCACAACGGAATAATCCTTATTGTGAATTGCTTCAGATTGTACATCAAATATAGTAAAAACTATTAAATACTCACCAATGAAAAAAATTCTCGGACTTGACCTCGGTTCTGCCTCCATCGGATGGGCGTTAGTCAAAGAAATCAGAGAAGCTGACAACCACAAAACTGAAATTATTGATCTCGGGTGCAGGATAATTCCATATGAGGGAACGGAAGGGAAGGACTTTGCAAAAGGCACAGGCGAAAGCAGGAACGCAGTCAGAACAGCAGCAAGGACAATACGGAGAGGGTATGATAGATACCAGATGCGAAGGAGATTTCTTACAGACATCCTGGTAAAACACTCCATGATGCCTGATGAGACTATAATAGCATTGCCTAAGATGCAGCTTTGGGCGCTAAGGAGCAAAGCTGCTAATTCAGAGATATCTCTTCAGGAGTTTGGGCGCATTCTATTATTATTAAATCAGAAAAGAGGATATAAGAGTAGCCGGAGCGAAGCAAACCTTGATAAAAAGGATACTGATTATGTGTCTGAAGTGAAGAACAGGCACGAAATGATAAGAGAACAGGGTTTAACAGTTGGTCAGTATTTTTTCAGAGAGCTCCAAAAGGATGAGTACTACCGAGTGAAGGAAAAGGTATTTCCGCGGGAAGCATACATGGAAGAATTCGACAGGATATGCAAGACACAGCAGGTATTTCATCCTGAAATAGCGCAAGAACTTATTGACAAGATTAGGAATGAGATAATTTATTTTCAGCGTCCACTGAAATCTCAAAAGGGATTAGTATCTGTATGTGAGTTTGCAGGCAAATGGATAAAGAAGAACGGGAAAGACTATTTCATCGGACCAAAGGTAGCTCCTAAGAGCTCACCTCTGTTCCAGATTGAAAAGGTTTGGGAGACAATAAACAATATCAAGTTAACTACCCGATCTGGCAGTGATCTGGAATTAACGCATGAGAATAAGCTGGCTATCTTCCTACACCTTGATAACAATGAAAAACTCACAGCTACAGATCTTTCTAAAATACTTAACTTAAAGAAAGGAAGCATCATCTTAAATAAACAGTTTTCCAAGGGATTACAAGGTAATCTGACAAAGCACCTTATATGGAAATGCCTGGGAAGCACTGATAACTATACTGATCTGCTGAAGTTGGATCTTAAAATCATGAAAGCTGACGGTGAAGCTTACCTCTATGACCGCAGGACAGGCGAAGTGCTGACCTCCAAGCCAGTTCATGTAATTGATCCTTGTGTTGAAAAGGAACCTCTTTACAGGCTGTGGCACACGATATATTCCATAAGCGATCGTGAGAAATGCAAGAAAGTCTTACAGAAGAATTTCAACATCGCTGAGCCAGTATCAGAAAGGCTTGCTGGCATTGATTTCAGCAGGCAAGGATTCGGTAATAAGTCAGTCAAGGTCATCCGTAAAATTTTGCCTTATTTAATGGAGGGAGATGGTTATACTGAAGCCATGAGTTATGCCGGGTATAATCATTCGAGGTCCGTTACAAAAGTTGAGAACCTTGGAAGAATACTTGAGAGTAAGCTGAAACTATTGCCAAAGAATTCTCTGCGACAACCTGTTGTCGAAAAAATTCTGAACCAGATGGTAAATGTTGTAAACACTATTATTGAAAAATACGGCAAACCTGATGAAATAAGGATAGAGCTTGCCCGTGAGCTTAAACAGAGCCGGGAAGAACGTAACGAGACAGACAAGTCAATGAGGAAAAGAGAAAGGGAGAATGAATCGATCTCGAAAAGACTTGCTGAGTATGGTCTGAGAACGACAAGAAATAATATCATAAAATGGCGTTTGTATGAGGAGATTAGCAGTCAGGAGAGCAAGCTCAATGCAATGTGCATCTATTGTGGGTCAGCTATATCTTTGACTGAAGCAATACTCGGAAATGATGTGGATGTGGAACACATAATTCCAAAATCAAAATTGTTTGATGATTCGCAAAGTAATAAAACCCTTGCGCACAGGCATTGTAATAGAGACAAGAATGAGCAAACGGCATTTGACTTCATGAAAAGTAAGTCTGAACAGGCTTTTAACGATTATGTCGACAGGGTAAATCTTTTATATGCAAACAGGATTATCGGAAAAGCTAAGAAAGACAAACTCCTTATGCCTGAAAGCAAGATTCCGGATGATTTTATCGACAGGCAACTAAGGGAGAGCCAGTACATCTCAAGGAAAGCCAGGGAAATACTGCAAACGGTCTGTCATGAAGTCTGGGCTACAAGCGGGAAAGTGACTTCGGAACTAAGGCATTTGTGGGGATGGGATGATGTGACCATGAATCTTCAGCTGCCTAAGTATAAGGACATCGGACTAACTGAGTATCGAGAATGGGAAAGTAATTTTGGTGAACACAAGCATAGAAAAGAGGTTATTAAGGACTGGAGCAAAAGAGACGACCAGCGTCATCATGCTGTTGATGCCCTTACCATTGCATGCACAAAGCAGGGCTATATTCAACGATTTAACACTCTTAATGCCCAGAAGACAAGAGATGAACTACAGTCGGCGGTTAACATGAGCAACCTTTTGACAAGAGAAAAACTGTCGCTTCTTGAAAAGTATATTGTGTCTCAGAAACCTATCCCGGTCAAGGAGGTAGAGAAGGCTGTATCAAATATTCTGATATCGTATAAGCCAGGCAAGAGGGTAGCCGTCAGAGGGACGAGAAAAACAGGCAGGCGCGGTGACAAAAAGGTTGTGCAGGCTGATATTCTTATACCAAAGGGAGCATTGAGTGAAGAAAGTGTTTACGGTAAGATTAAGACGGTTGATAGGAATAAGCCCTTGAAATATCTATTTGAGAATTCTAATCTTATCATTAATCCCCGGATAAAAGAAATGGTAGAAAATAGGATATCTCAGTATGAAGGGGATACAAAGAAAGCAATCACTTCGCTTAAATCAGATCCTTTATATTTTGACAAAGAAAAAGGAATACTTCTGGAGTACGCTTCATGTTTTAAAGAAGAGTATGTTATAAGGTATAAAGTTGATATTAATTTCAACAAGATTGACAAGGTGATAGATAATTCCGTCAGGAGCATACTACAAAAGCGCCTTGATAAATTTGCAGGAAAAGCCAAGGAAGCCTTTAAGGATATCACCATCGGAGAAAATAAATCTGTCAAGTGGTATGAAGATGAAGACTTGTCCATTCCAATAGACTCCGTACGATGTTTCACCGGTCTTTCCGCCGTGGTTCCTGTAAGGAAGGATGAGAATGGTCGGGATTCGGGTTTTGTTAAGCCAGGAAACAACCATCACATTGCTATTTATGTCGATTCAGAAGGTAACAAGACAGAGCATGTCTGTACCTTTTGGCATGCAGTTGAACGTAAGAAATTCGGAATACCTATCATAATCAAGGATTCAAGTAAAGTATGGGACAGCATATTTGAAGCTCCGGAAGGAACTTATCCGGATTCATTTCTTGAAAAATTACCTCAGCCTGGCTTGGTTTTGGATCTCAGTATGCAACAGAATGAAATGTTTATTCTCGACATGCCTTCCGAAGAAGTCAATCAGTATCTTTTATCGAATGATTATAAAACGATTGGAGAAAAATTATACAGGGTGCAGAAGTTAGCTGAAAGGAATTATGTTTTCAGGCATCACCTTGAAACACAGATATTAGATGATAAAAACGCTCAGGCAAGTAAACGTTTTTTACTCATACAAAGTATTGGCACTTTGTATTCCCACTCTCCTTTTAAGGTAAAAATTGATTGTCTCGGGAATATTTCAAGTACTGTGCCACATGATTAAGCGGACTTTATATTTTGGCAATCCTTGTGCGTTAAGGAAAAAGGATATGCAACTTTTGATAAGCTATCCTGAAGAAAAAGGCAAGGAAGAAATTTCCGTTCCGTTAGAGGATATTGGGATGGTAATACTTGACAATCCTCAGATAACATTCACAAATGCACTAGCTATGTCTTTGAATGAGAATAATTCTGCTGTAATCAGCTGCGATTCATCACATATGCCTTTGGGATTGATGCTGCCAATGTTCTCTAATACTGTCTTTTCTGCAAAACTGCATGCTCAACTGCAGGCATCAATACCACTGAAGAAGAATCTATGGAAACAGACAGTAGCAGCAAAGATCAGCAACCAGGCAGCATTACTGCGAAAAGAGGGGATTGACACCAAGAAGATGGATTTCTATCTCAAGAAGATAACCAGTGGCGATGCGGGAAATGTTGAGGGGAGAGCTGCTGCCTATTACTGGGATAATTTATTCGGAAGTAAAATGTTTCTGCGTCATCGCTCTGGAGAACCCCCCAATAACCTTCTTAATTACGGATATGCAATACTCCGGGCGATTGTGGCAAGGTCAATAATAGCCTCCGGATTGCTTCCATCATTAGGTATCCATCACAGGAACAAGTACAATCCTTACTGCCTTGCAGATGATATTATGGAGCCTTTTCGTCCATATGCCGATTCATTAGTTCTCAATATTGCAAGAGAAACTACTTCTCTGGAAGAGTTGACAACAGAGATAAAAAAGAAGTTGTTGCAGATTCCTGTCATAGATATTGTTATAGATGGCAAGACAAGTCCTCTTATGGTCGGGATACAAAGAACCACAGCTTCGCTTGCCTCATGCTATGAAGGAGAGACAAGGAAAATCCTTTATCCTGAAATGGAATGAGGAATCAGCTACCATGGATAAAGTTCGAATCAGCCAGTATCGAATAATGTGGATTTTTGTATTTTTTGACCTGCCTACCGAGACTAAAAAGGACAGAAAGAATTATGCACAATTCAGGAAGTCACTTCTGAAAGATGGTTTCTCCATGATGCAATTTTCAATTTATGTCAGACACTGTAACAGCAGGGAGAATGCAGACGTTCATATCAGGAGGGTAAAATCATTTCTTGCCCCTAAAGGTGAAATAGTTATTTTTATGTTAACAGATAAGCAATATGGAATCATGGAGTTTTTCAAAAGCCGTGATCCGGTACAAAGACCTGATACTCCCCAACAACTTGAGATGTTCTAAATCTAATATGCCAACCTCAGGATAAAATAAACCAGCCTAGCATGTTCAACTAGGCTGGAAATGATGCATTTTGCTCGATTCTGATTTTGATATTAATGAGCACATTCTCAGCATCTTCAGTTGGGGTATGTTGTGCTCAATATATCAAAGATACAATCTGTAAGCAATTCACAACTCTATATTATAGGCATAAAAAAGGAGCACTGTTGTGCTCAATATATCAAAGATACAATCTGTAAGCAATTCACAACTTCACGCTGTTCATACTGTTCAAACTGTTCGTTGTGCTCAATATATCAAAGATACAATCTGTAAGCAATTCACAACTAATGATTTTTCGCTCCTGGCATATCTCTGGTTGTGCTCAATATATCAAAGATACAATCTGTAAGCAATTCACAACATACCTCGACCATGCCCAATATTGTAACCCGTTGTGCTCAATATATCAAAGATACAATCTGTAAGCAATTCACAACCGTATGTGGATAGTTGCGGAGTAGTACATGGTTGTGCTCAATATATCAAAGATACAATCTGTGTTTCCTTCACTTGAAAACCATACCACTATTTCACTTCAAAAGTATACCACTTATCAATGCAAGGTTAATGTTTTTTTTTCATTGTTAAAAGAACGTTGTTTCAATGCACAGGAGAGCGCGCT
>JAAYDB010000173.1 GCA_012729475.1 Bacteroidota bacterium | reverse complement strand
TGAAGATCGTTTTTAATATCAGAAAACCTAATATAGCTCCTACAGGTTCAGCCAGCCCCGACAGAAAGGAGAGCCAGAAAGCCTTAGACCTGTTTTTTGTGGCATAATATACCGGTATGGATACAGCAATACCCTCCGGAATATTGTGAATGGCCACTGCTACTGCAATACTTATCCCAAGTGTAGGGTCCGACATAGCTGCAATAAAGGTAGCCAGTCCTTCGGGGAAATTGTGTATAGCTATTGCGATAGCAGAGAAAACACCGATACGCATCAGCCTTTTGTTACCATTCTGTCCTTTTGAGTCATTATCACTTATATTCTTTATCTCATGAGGATTCTCATATGAAGGAATAAGTTTATCTATCAAAGCAATCAGAGCGATCCCTGAAAAAAAAGAAATAACAGTAAGCCAGTACCCGGTTTTTGTCCCGAAAGATAATATAAGTGAGTCCTTTGCTTTTATGAATATCTCCACCAGAGATACGTAAATCATAACACCCGCAGAAAAGCCCAGTGAACCAGCAAGAAATTTAGGACTGAATTTTTTTGAGAGTAAAGTCATAAGACTTCCTATTCCGGTCGCAAGACCTGCAAAGACAGTGAGCCCCAGTGCAAAGGCAAGGTTTTGATTATCCATTAAATAAATACTTTAAACTATGGTGACCCGGGTATTATTCCGGTTAATTATATCTATCCGGAATAAAATCACCCGCTTTCTACTCTGCTAAGATAAGAATGTAATTATTTATTTAGTTCTTTTATCCGGCCTGAATTTAATAATAAATTAAGAGCTGGACATCCTGATAATTTTTCATTTCTGATATATATCTGTTTTCTTTGACCCAAAACAGATATATATCAGATATAAATGAACAATGCCAGACTCCCTGTTGCCGTTTTCTCTTTTGTATTTGTGATATTAACTGCAGTACAGTTAATACTGAATTCTCCGCCTCTCTTGTTGCTGGAGCGTTTTGTTGACGGTGGAGGATGGATTGAGATTATTATTATATCATTTTATGGCGCTTTTATTGCATTTAAAATGCAAAATCCGAAAAATAGTCCTAAATGGAGAAGGTTATCCTGGACTCTGTTTTCAATTGTTTTTTTTTCTCAGATGATAATTGGTCTGTTGGGTGCCGGTAATTTTTTAATGACCGGTAAATTACATCTGCCTGTTCCATTAATGATCATTTCCGGTCCTCTTTACAGAGGTCATTTGTCAGTGATGACTATACTTTTTTTGAGTACGGTGATCCTCACAGGTCCCGCCTGGTGCAGTCAACTGTGCTATTTTGGAGTATGGGATAATATCCTGTCAGACAAATCAACAGCAACAAAACCCATTAAAAACAAAGCAGCAATAAAGACCATGGGGCTGCTTATTGTAATCATAATAACCCTTTTACTTCGTTTTTTGCAAGTGCCGCTGAAAATTGCAACACTTGTGGCTATTGCTTTTGGTCTTGGTGGTATGGCAGTTATAATATTTGTCTCCCGTAAGAAAGGCTATATGGCACATTGTCTTTTATATTGTCCCATCGGAACCATAGTGAATTACCTGAAGCTTTTGAATCCTTTCCGCATTTATATTGATAAAGATTGTACAATGTGTATGAGATGCACCACGGTTTGTAAATATGATGCCCTGAATTTAATTGATTTAAAAAACAGAAAACCCGGACCCACTTGTACTTATTGCGGCGATTGTATCTCAGCCTGTAAAGATAATTATATACGATATCGTTTTTTTAATTTACAACCGGAGACAGCAAGAAAACTTTACTTATTTCTGACAGTTTCAATACATGCAGTTTTCCTGGCTCTTGCCAGGATATGATCATTTAAGTTGTAAGATTACTGAATACAAGAGATGGCATTATTATCTGTGTATTTGCCAGTTGACCAGCACATCGTTTTCAATATACAGGAGAGATGTGTTATATAACCATTCTTCCTTAATATCATTGCCACTGATAACACGATTTATCTCCCGGGGATTTCCCCAGCTGTCCAGAACCATATCTGCAGTCATACCTTTCCATATCTTCATTTTCAGTAGTTCAGATGCAATGTCATAACCATATTTATTTTCAAGGTAAGTCTTTCTTGTTGTCTGACTCTTTTCTGCAGAAGAAGGGATTGTTGACTGTGGCTGAGTTTGTTGAACATTATTGTATTGATTCGTGGTATGGTCGGGCACTGCCGTAACATTTCCTGCCATGGCATGATTTCTTGAAATATATCCCTCATAATTTTCGTAAGAAACGTAAAGGTAGGTACTGTCAATATCGAGAATATCAACAACCGATCCGGCAGGGAGAATTACAATAACGGATGCAAGGTTATTTTTATCTCCAAACAATCGGCTGGCAAGTTTTAATGTAGCCTGATTTTGATCTGACAGAGCTGCCGGGTTATTTTTTTCAAGATCTTCAAGCACTTTTTCCGCGTTATTCTGAGCTTGGACAGAAAAAATAAGAGAGGACAAAAAGCAGTAAAGAATAAATTTTCTCATGTTGGAGTTTTAGAGAGAACATCAAAAACTATACCATATAACACAAGTTATTTAGGCGTATCTTTATGAACTTATAAGTTTTTGTGTAATATTAATAGAACATTAGTGATTGTCAGGTTGATTTCCTGAACCGAATAAGAGATAAACCATCTCTTAGGGGGAGAATAATATTATCAAGATCTTTCTGTTTATTTATCATTTCATTGAATTCAAGGATACCCTTTGTCTGGGGATCTTTAATATTTTTATCAGTAACTTTATTCCCCCAGAGCACATTATCGGCTAAAATAAATCCATTGGGTTTTATTTTCTTTTTTACGAGATTGAAATACTCTGTGTATTCCCTTTTGTCCCCGTCAATATAGATAAGATCGAAAGTTTTATCCAAACCGGGAATGATCTCCTGTGCGTGTCCTGTTAATTGGATGATTTCCGATCCCAGTCCTGCTTTTTTAAAATATGAACAGGCAAATTCTTTTAATTCGTCATTCATTTCAATAGTTATAAGCTTTCCTCCGGGTTTCAGTCCCCTGGCAAGGCATATTGCCGAATAACCTGTATATGTGCCGATCTCCAGAATATTTTCGGGATTAACCATTGCGGAAATAAATTCCAGAAGCTTCCCCTGCATGTGACCTGCCGACATATTGGGATTAACAAACTTAATATGGGTTTTTCTGTAGAGATCGTCAAGCAGCGGATCTTCGGATGAAGAATGCTCATAAATATATTTTTCAATCAGTTTATCCATAATTATTTATA
>JAAYDB010000007.1 GCA_012729475.1 Bacteroidota bacterium | reverse complement strand
CCTGCCGACATATTGGGATTAACAAACTTAATATGGGTTTTTCTGTAGAGATCGTCAAGCAGCGGATCTTCGGATGAAGAATGCTCATAAATATATTTTTCAATCAGTTTATCCATAATTATTTATAAGTAAGAAAAGATAATTCCGGAAGAGAGAATATTTCATTGGCTATTTCAAGCAGATCAGAACTGTTTAAGTTGTCAATCTTTCTGCATGATTCCCCTAGTGTGTCTATTCTGTTTAATACCAGAAGGCTTTTACCTATACTGAGCATGAGGTTCTCGTGATTTTCATAAGCTCTTGCTATAGCCCCTTTTATCTGGCTTTTAGCCTTACTGAGCTGGATAATACCCAGACTTTTATTTCGCATTTTTTTCAACTCTTCCATTATTATGTCGGTACTCTTTTGGAAATTATTGTTTTCAGTGCCGAAATATATCAGGAAGAGACCCGTATCCGAATAAGCACTGTATCCTGATTCCACGTTATATGCCAGACCGTTTTTTTCTCTCAGGGAAAGATTTAACCTTGAATTTAGTCCTGGACCACCCAGGATATTGTTTAGGAGGAACATCCCGGTTTGTTTCTTATGTTTAATGCTGTAAGCAGTATTGCCGATAATACAATGATTCTGATATGTGTTCTTTTGTTTAGTGACAATGGTCTGTTTATATATTGTATTCTTTGTATTATGTCTGACTACCGGTTTTGATCCGATTGAGCTGAAGTATTTTTCAAAAACATATATAGCCTTTTTGTCGGAAATGTTGCCGACAGAACAGAAAACCATTTCATCTGTGTTATAATTGCCTGAGATAAAGTATTGCAGGTCATCACGGGTGAATCTTTTTATATTATCTGTAGTACCCAGTATATTATGTCCCAGAGGCTGGTTGGGGAAAACCATTTCTTCAAATTCATCAAAAATAAGTTCTGCGGGATTGTCGAGATAGGAATTGATCTCTTCCGTTATTACTTCCTTTTCTTTTTTTATCTCCTTTTCGGGTAAAACAGAGTTAAAAGCGATATCACATATCAGATCTACAGCTCTTTCATAGTTTTCTTTCAGCACTGAAGCATGTATAGCTGTCTCTTCCTTGGTAGTGTATGCATTTAATTCACCTCCGACATCATCCAGCCGGCTGAGTATGTGATAGGGTTTTCTTTTTTTTGTACCCTTGAAAAGCATGTGTTCAATAAAATGTGCCATCCCATGTTCATGATCTTCTTCATCCCTTGAGCCTGTTTTTATTATAAGGCCACAATGAGCAACCATTCCGTCAGTACGGTAATGGACAAAGCGCATACCGTTTTTTAAATTATGATAAGCCAGATTCATAGGATATCCTGATTTCCTGCAAATGTAGTATTCATAAAATCATTTCAGTAAGAAATTTTAATGATAAAATATTGTTTACTTTAATTTTGAGATATATATTTGCAGTCCTGAATAAAGGTGCCATAGCTCAGTAGGTAGAGCAACGGACTGAAAATCCGTGTGTCCCTGGTTCGATTCCCGGTGGCACCACACAAAGAAGCTGTCTTAATATAAATGGGGCAGCTTCTTTTTTTAACAGTATCATTTATGATGAGTCCTGACCGGATGATTTTCAGTAGCAGAAAAAAAGAGTGTCCTTTTACGACACCCTCTTTCAACACTATCTGTTATTTATCTGAGCGGGAGACGGGACTCGAACCCGCGACCCTAACCTTGGCAAGGTTATGCTCTACCAACTGAGCTACTCCCGCTTATTCAGGGGCAAAAATAAGAATTTTTTTTTATCTTCAAACAAAGCCTCGCTAATGTTAATTTTTGTTACTTTGAATTTTTATTATAAACAGATCGATAAATGAATTTGTTATATCTATACATAAAACAAACACGAACTTTTTTAATAAGAAATTTTACAATTAAGCATGAAAAAATATTTTTTAATAATGCCTGCTATCTTAGCACTGTTTATGGGATCCTGTAGCCGGGAGCCGGGACAATCAGAACTATCAATCCCTTTTGAGAAATATACACTTCCAAATGGGCTCACCGTAATTCTTACTGAAGACAGATCAGATCCAATTGTTTCTGTTGCTGTTTACTATCACGTGGGATCCAGTCGTGAGGAACCAGGGAAAACCGGATTTGCACATCTGTTTGAACACATGATGTTCCAGCGATCTGAAAATGTGGGAGAGGATGAACTCTTCAGGAATATTCAGGCTGCAGGAGGTTCATTGAACGGTAGTACCAGTCAGGACAGAACCAATTATTACCAGGTTGTTCCGAAGAATGCTTTGGAGATGGTCCTCTGGATGGAATCAGACAGAATGGGATACCTGGAGAATACAGTAACACAAACAGCTTTTATCAACCAGCAGAATGTTGTGATGAATGAAAAACGTCAGAGTTACGATAATGCCCCTTATGGTTTTACAAGTGAAGTGATATTGAAAAATCTGTTTCCTCAAGGTCATCCTTATAGCTGGACAGTGATAGGAGAGATGAAGGATCTTGTCAATGCTACTGTAGAAGATGTGAAAGCATTTCACAGAAAATTCTACATTCCATCCAATGCATATCTGGCTATCACAGGAGATATTGAAAAGGAAGAGGTGAAAACCCTGGTGGATAAGTATTTTGGTGAGATACCGGCAGGCGAACCTGTTGAAGAAAGAGAACCCATATCCGTATCACTGCCTTCCACTGTCAGACTCTTTCATGAAGATAATTTTGCCAGAGCTCCACAACTTAATATGGTTTTTCCAACTGTTGAACGCTATTCAAAAGACTCTTATGCTTTGTATTTCCTGGGAAATTTGCTTGCAAATACAAAGAAAGCCCCTCTTTACACTGTACTGGTAAAGGATAAAAAGCTTACTTCCCGTGTGCAGGCAGGGAATAGTGCTCAGGAACTGTCCGGTTATTTCGTGATCTCTTTAACAGCCAATCCCGGAACAAATCTTACTGAAGTTGAAAAAGCAATATTTGAAGGACTGGAAAAATTCGAAGCTGACGGATTTACGGAAGAAGATATCACCAGGATCAAAGCCGGATATGAAACAAGTTTTTACAACCGTCTGGCCAGTGTCCAGGGCAAAGCTTTTACCCTGGCTGAATATGCAATGTATACCGGAGATCCCGGATTCTATAAAAATGACCTTGCAAATGTTAAGGCTGTAACTTCAGACGATATATGGGAGGTATATAACAAATATATAAAAGAAGGCAACTATGTTCAGACAAGCTTTGTGCCTAAGGGACAGACAGAGCTGGCTGTTGAAGGATCAGTTGATGCAGGGGTCGTTGAGGAAGATATTTCCAATGCAGCTGAAGTGCTGTTAACTGATGTGGTTGAAGAACCTATTGTTAAAACTCCTGCAAAATTTGACCGGAGCCTCAAACCTCCTGTCGGCCCCGACCCGGAAGTGAAAATACCTCTTCCGTGGACTGATACTCTGTCAAACGGAATTAAACTGTGGGGTATAACCCAGAGTGAATTGCCACTTGTCCAATATTCTTTGATAATAAAAGGAGGTCATGTCCTGGATGATATGAATAAAGCCGGCCTTGCCAGTCTGGTCGCAACAATGCTTAATGAAGGTACCCGGAATAAAACACCGGAAGAACTGGAAGATGCTATTGGCCTTTTGGGAGCATCAATAAGGTTTTCAGCTGATAATGAGGATATATCGGTGAACGTTAGTACCCTTTCAAGAAATTATGAAAAAACTGTTGAACTGGTCAGGGAGATGTTACTCGAACCAAGATGGGATGAAGAACAATTTGAACTGGCTAAAAGCCGGGTAATAAATACCCTGAAAAGGAATGAAGCTGATCCGGATTATCTGGCTGAACGGACAATCAACAAATTGATTTTCGGCGATAATATCCTCGCTGTTGATGTGTCTGGCACAGAGAAAACTGTCTCTTCGATAACAATAGACGACCTTAAGGATTACTATGAAAAATATTTCTCACCATCTGTTTCAAGATTCCTTATTGTGGGAGATGTTGATCAGAAAAGAGTTGAAACTTCACTTAAGGATCTGGCAGTGATGTGGCAACCAAAAGAGGTAGTCTTCCCTGAATTCAATCTTCCGGGACCACCTGAAAAACCTGAATTGTATTTTGTTGATGTTCCCGGAGCAAAACAATCGGTCATAGCTATCGGAACACCTTCTCTGTCACGGAAAAACCCGGATTTTTATCCGGCCTATGTAGCCAATTATAAACTGGGAGGCTCTTTTAATGGTATATTGAACCTTATCCTCCGGGAAGAAAAGGGATATACCTATGGTGCCAGATCAGGCATAACAGGTTCTGATTTCTATGGTTCATTTATAGCATCTTCCAGTGTCAGCACAAATGCTACTCTTGAATCGGTTAGTATTTTCAGGGATGAGATGG
>JAAYDB010000172.1 GCA_012729475.1 Bacteroidota bacterium | reverse complement strand
TACGGATTGGTTGCCGCATTTACAAGATTACCGTGTCTTCCGTTTGAAAAATTTGGTGGCTCGTAAGTTACCATTACATTATCATCGTTAGACTCCATTACTCCGCCATTAAACGCTTCAGTCGCAAGTGCGGCACCTTTTGCCGGATCCAACTTGGAATAACGCAGGGCCATGCGCAACAATAGAGTATTGCCAACCTTTTTCCACTTAGCCACCTGTTCTGTAGCATCACTTGAACCAACATGACCTTTTGGTCCAAAGAAAACATCGTATTCCATGAAATCTTTACTTGGATTTAACGCTGCTACTGCTTCCCTGATTTCTTTTTCAAGGTCGTTGTAGATTAGCTGAGCATCGTCATATTTGGGCCTCCAATAATCCGGGCCTTCGTCGGCTCTTATTGCATCAAAGTAGGGGACATCGCCATGAGTGTCAACTATGTTCATAAACACAAAGGCTTTCCATATACGGATAACGCTTTTCAGGTTTGTTCTTTCAGGATAGTCTTCATCAATTATTTCTAGAAGATTTTTATATGTTCGAAGATTACCTGTATAATTACCCCATTCCGCATTTTGCTGCGCCATGACATCGTAATTAAAATTAAACCCTGCTGTAGCGCCCAAATTATATGCGTTCATAAAATATTGAACTACAGTAGCTTCAGATTCCCAGCCGCTGCCAAAGCCAACACGTTGCGATCCGGCAAAAACTATTCCTGGATCCAAATCTGTTAGTGTATATTTTTGACCTTCGAGTGCTAATTCTTCAAAATCCTGGTCGCATCCCACAAATAAAAGCAGGAAAGCACTTATAAATGTTATTAGTTTAAACTTTTTCATAGTATTATTTACTTAGTATTTAAGTATTAAAATCTCACATTTACCCCAAAAGAATAATTACGGGTTACTGGTAATGCCCCGCCTTCATAGCCATTGTCTCCTGTTGTTGATATTTGTTCAGGGTCAACATTGGGTATCTCTTTGTAAAGAGTTGCCACGTTCCTGACTGATGCTGAAAGTGTTACACCCTTAACAAATTTAAGAAAATAGACTTTACTAACCGCACTTGTCAGGTTATAGCTCAACGAAATGTTCCTCATCTTAATAAAATCTGTCGGAAATATAAATGGATCCCCGATTTGAAGGCTTCGGTAGTCAGTATAAAAGGTTTGTAAATCAGTAACTACTGATACATTTTTATCTCCTGCTTCGTGTGGTACAAATTCACCAGTCACAGGATCCCTATGTGTTCCAGCATTAGCATAAACGCCATCTACTACGAGATGGTGTTTTGCACTTCCGTCTTCGTTCACCATTGGGTTGCCGTTTTCATCAACGCGACCTTCGAGCGACAGCTTCGAGAACCCTTGCCTTGTCATATTAAGGTATGTTGATGAAATTACCTGGCCTCCAAATCTGTAAGCTAATAATATGCTGGCTGAAAGATTTTTATAGGTGAATGAATTGTTCCATCCTCCTATGTGATTCGGATTTCCGGAACCAAAACTGTACATCCCGTTACCATTACTCCCCTCCTGAGGAGCATTTGCATTTCTGTATGTACTAACCAACCTTCCGTTGTTTTGTACCAATTTATTACCGTTGGCATCTCTCATATAAGTCCCCATGAATATTTGGCCTTCCTTCTTCCCTACTACATCATACGACATTCCTGCAAAAGTGTTGGCACCACCGTTAGCCCACCAGTCGGCTGTTTGTGATAGCATAATTGGCTTTCCTTCTTCATCAACACCTAAAGAAAGCACTTTACTTGACATCCAGGTATTGTTCCACGAAGTAGTCCATGTAAAATTATTAGTAACAATCGGCTTATATTCAATTAACGATTCAAAACCAAAGTATTTTCTCGAACCGACATTGTCACTGATAGAACCGGTTCCTGACAAGTTGGAAATTTGAACGCCATATATTTGTTTATCCATACGCTTTTCATATAGCGCAAGGTCAGCATAAAGTCTGTTATTAAACATCCTCATTTCTAATCCTATTTCCTTTTCGGAAACATTATAAGGCGTAATATTCAAATTAACTACCGGAGCTGAAAGGCTACCAGTTGGAATTCCGTTAAACTGGTTGGTGGCAAGATTG
>JAAYDB010000171.1 GCA_012729475.1 Bacteroidota bacterium | reverse complement strand
GTCTGGTTTAAATAATGATATTTGCTTAATTATTTAAACTCTGATAAGTTAAGGAAGCTTTATATCCCAGAAAACCCTGGTAGTCACAAAATCTCCACCTATTTTGGCAGCAGCAGCTTCAACATTTTCTCTGTTTCTTCTATATTCATCATCAGTATAACGATATCTGTGAACAAATCCATCCCCTCCGTTTTGCAGAAAATCATCGTTATATTTATTGCGCTCTAACACAGGATAACCGCTTCTTCTCCAGTTAAACAAGCCTTCCCTGGGGTCCCATATATGTACAACCCAATATTGAGTATTTATAAGTTTAAGCGCATCGTCAGTATTCCATGCTACTAATTCGTGAGCAAGATAATCCGCTTTTTCGGTATCAGTAATTTTGAGAGGATATGTTATTCCATTTGCCGGATTTGACGCCGCATAAGTTGCCATTAATTCATACCTGTCCATATCTGCTTTTATGCCATTTTCGTAATATTCCTTAGCTTTTGCATCGCCTCCGGGTATCCATCCTCTATGGGCAGCTTCGGCAAGTAACAGCGAAGTTTGCGCATACGTAAGCCAGTACGACGGCGTTAACGTCGACGCACCTGCCTGTACATTAATCTGAGAATAATTCAGCCCGTTGCTTATGGGATGCGGCCCTCTGTAATCTTCTGTATTATCCACAATCACATCAGCCGGAACTCCTACAGGTACTCCAAACTGATCATCCCAGTCAAGACTTCCGGTTGCATTCTGAACGTTAACAGCGTCATCAAATTTTGCAATAATATATTTGCTCCTCGGATCTCTGGTATTTTTTAACTGATTTACAAACGGCTCGGCTGCATAATAATAATACGGATTGGTTGCCGCATTTACAAGATTACCGTGTCTTCCGTTTGAAAAATTTGGTGGCTCGTAAGTTACCATTACATTATCATCGTTAGACTCCATTACTCCGCCATTAAACGCTTCAGTAGCAAGTGCGGCACCTTTTGACGGATTCAACTTGGAATAACGCAGGGCCATGCGCAACAACAGAGTATTGCCAACCTTTTTCCACCTAGCAACCTGTGCTGCAGCATCCGGTGAACCAACATGACCTTTTGGTCCAAAGAATACATCGTACTCCATGAAATCTTTATTTGGATCTAACGCTGCTACTGCTTCCCTGATTTCTTTTTCAAGGTCGTCGTAAATTTCCTGAGCATCGTCATATTTGGGCCTCCAATAATCCGGGCCTTCATCGGCTCTTATTGCATCAAAGTAGGGGATATCGCCATGAGTGTCAACGATGTTCATAAACACAAAGGCTTTCCACATACGGATAACGCTTTTCAGGTTTGTTCTTTCAGGATAACTTTCATCAATTATTTTCAAAAGATTTTTATATGTTCGAAGATTACCTGTATAATTACCCCATTCCGCATTTTGTTGCCCCATGACATCGTAATTAAAATTAAACCCTGCTGTAGCGCCCAAATTATATGGGAGCACAAAATATTGAACTACAGTAGCTTCAGATTCCCAGGAGCTGCCAAAGCCAACACGTTGCGATCCGGCAAAAACTATTCCGGGATCCAAATCTGTTAATGTGTATTTTTGACCTTCGAGTGCTAATTCTTCAAAATCCTGGTCGCATCCCACAAATAAAAGCAGGAAAGCACTTATAAATGTTATTAGTTTTAACTTTTTCATAATATTATTTACTTAGTAGTTAAGTATTAAAATCTCACATTTATCCCAAAAGAATAATTACGGGTTACTGGTAATGCCCCGCCTTCATAGCCATTGTCTCCTGTTGTTGATATTTGTTCAGGGTCAACATTGGGTATTTCTTTGTAAAGAGTTGCCAGGTTCCTAACTGATGCTGAAAGTGTTACACCCTTAACAAATTTAAGAAAATAGACTTTACTAACCGCACTTGTCAGGTTATAGCTCAACGAAATGTTTCTTATCTTAATATAATCTGTCGAAAATATAAATGGATCCCCGATTTGCATGCTTCGGTAGTCAGTATAAAAGGTTTGTAAGTCGGTAACTACTGATTCATTTTTATCTCCTGCTTCGTGTGCTACCGTTTCACCAGTCACAGGATCCTTATGTGTTCCAGCATTAGCATAAACGCCATCTACTACGAGATAGTGTTTTGCACTTCCGTCTGGGTTCACCATTGGGTTGCCGTTTTCATCAACGCGACCTTCGAGCGACAGCTTCGAGAACCCTTGCCTTGTCATATTAAGGTATGTTGATGAAATTACCTTGCCTCCAAATCTGTAAGCCATAAATATGCTGGCTGAAAGATTTTTATAGGTGAATGAATTGTTCCATCCTCCTATGTGATTCGGATTTCCGGAACCAAAACTGTACATCCCGTTACCATTACTTCCCTCCTTAGGAGCCTTTGGATTCCTGTATGTTCCAACCAACATTCCGTTGTTTTGTACCAATTTATTACCATTGGCATCTCTCATATAAGTCCCTACGAATATTTGGCCTTCCTTCTTCCCTACTACATCATACGACATTCCCATGAAAGTGTTGGCACCACCGTTAGCCCACCAGTCGGCTGTTTGTGATAGCAGAATTGGGTTTCCTGATTCATCATTACCTAAAGAAAGCACTTTACTTGACTGCCAGGTATTGTTCCACGAAGTAGTCCATGTAAAATTTTGAGTAACAACCGGCTTATATTCAATTAACGATTCAAAACCAAAGTATTTTCTCGAACCGACATTGTCACTGATAGAACCGGTTCCTGACATGTTGGAAATTTGAACGCTATATATTTGTTTATCCATACGCTTTTCATATAGTGCAAGGTCAGTATAAAGTCTGTCATTAAACATCCTCATTTCTAATCCTATTTCCTTTTCGGAAACATTATAAGGCGTAATATTCAAATTAACTACCGGAGCTGAAAGGCTACCAGTTGGAATTCCGTTAAACTGGTTGGTGGCAAGATTG
>JAAYDB010000170.1 GCA_012729475.1 Bacteroidota bacterium | reverse complement strand
TTATTCGGGTCTCAGGCTGAAATTGATGCCTATGTTGATGTTAATGGAAATTTAATACAACCTAATGCAGCTCCTGGTGATATAAAATTTGTTAAAAAACCAAATGCAGAAGGACAATTGGTTGGAGTAATAGGTGCCAGTGATATGGATTATATTGGCGACCCTGCTCCTGATTTTACGTATGGTCTTAACTTATCTGCCGACTATAAAGGATTTGATTTTACAGTGTTCTTCCAGGGTGTTCAGGGTAACGACCTTATGGGTACGTTATTAGCATGGACCGAAGGTATGCACAACAACTTTAACGTGGGCAAAAACGCTCTTAACCGCTGGACAACTACAAATACAGATACAGATGTACCAAGGGCTGTTCGGGGCGACCCCAATGGCAACGTTAGACTCATTTCGGACAGGTATCTTTACGATGGTTCGTATTTAAGATTGAAAAACCTTACGTTGGGTTATACCCTGCCTAGATCATTGGTTAACTATGTTAAGCTTGAAAATGTAAGAGTTTATTTCACAGGCCGTAACCTGTTAACATTGACCAGTTATCCGTTCTACGACCCGGAAATAGGTTCGGGGGGTTCTGGTAATGGTAACTCAAGTACAGCAAGGGGTATCGATGAGGGATATTATCCGCAGGCTCGTGCACTACTTATGGGTATTCAAGTTGATTTTTAACATTAAAACATTATGAAGATGAAAACTAAAATACTTTTAATCATTGCAGGGATACTGTTTTGTGTCTCCTGTACTGAAGATTTTATAACTAAAGATTTAGATAAGGGGAGCTATGATCCCGGTTCTTATTTCACCACAAAAGCCAGGGCTGAACAGGCGCTTGTTGGAGCTTATACCTACCTTCGCCAGGAGTATGGTAATACATGGGGGGGGACCATCGTTATGCATAATGTTCTTAGTGATGATCTTTATGAAACCCCAAAAGCAGCAGGATTTTTACCATGGGGCAACATAAATAACTTTTATATTAATGAAAACGACGTTAATGGTACGTGGAACGCCTGGTATGCAGCCATACAACGTGCAAATACTGCTTTGGATAATATGAAACTGGCCAAAGAAGCCGACGCGAGTTTTTCTCAGGAGGAGTTAGACGTTATGGAGGGGCAGGCTTATTTTCTCAGGGCGTATTACTATTACATTTTATTCGATTATTTCCCAAAAGATATAATTGTTTTGAGAAATACACAGGTTTTATCTCCCGGTGAAGAATTTATCAAGGCTCCGTCAACTGAAGCAGAAACATTTGAATTTATTGAAGCCGATTTGAAAAAGGCACAGCAGCTTTTGGTAAATGGTACCAACACCACACCTGGTTATGGAAAATGGAGAGCAAGCCGCGGAGCTGCCACAGCGTTGTTAGGTAAATTGTATTTAAATAATAAAGAATATGGAAAAGCAGCAGCCGAATTTAAAAAAATACTTCCCGGAGTGGGAGACCCTGCTTATGGCACATATACACTTGACGATTACAGGGCTAATTTTACCGAAGCCGGAGAAAATAACAGCGAATCGATTTTCGAAGTTCAATTAACCGATACAAGTACACCTTCGAACCAACGCGGTGGAGCGGTTCAGAACTGGTCATTTAACGATCATAATGCATGGGCAGGTATGGTTGGATGGAACTTTGCAGTTCCTACCTATAAACTCGATGATTTTGAAAGATGGACAGAAACCATTGACGGGCAACAAACTACTGTTTATGACTACAGGGTTTACGCAACTTTTTTGGGTGTACCTAACGGTATAAATGTCACACTTAAAGGAAGAACCGTTGATTGGATAGACCAGGGATGGTACTGGGTTGACGGAGTTGATTACACCGGTCGTAAAACGGGTAATGGTGCTGATTTTCTTAATGAAGAGGGAGAAAGAATTGCAACAATGTATGAAATAGGAAATACAGGTAGTGTAACAGATTCTTATGGCTCTTTTGGAATTCGTAAAAGGTCGCATGAAAGCGATGTAGGTTTACCAAATAATAATGCTACGACTACAGTAATTAACTTAAGACTTTTACGCCTGTCTGATATTATGCTGAATTATGCTGAATGTCTTGCAAATATAAATCCTGACAACCTTAGTGCAGGCGATGTAAACAGCGGTGTTTACTGGGTTGACCAGGTTCGCGACAGGGCAAATAATGTTATGACCGGCGACCAGTCGCATCTGTATAGCGCCCGTCCGGGTGTTCGCGGCCAATTGCCACCAGTGTTAACATTAATGAGCCAAAAAAGCTGGACTTTAATGCAGGCAATCGAACACGAACGCTATGTTGAAGGTTATGGTGAAGGATGGAGACGCGAAGACCTGAAACGCTGGGAAAAAGGTGCCTCTTTTGTAAAAGGCAAACCGGGCTTTACAGGCTGGCAGTCGCTTATTCTTCCTGTTCCGCAACAAGAAAGGGAAAGAAACCCGAATATGCCGTAATAACCATAGGTTTTATGTAAATTAAGAGTGAAGCCGTTTCAGAAATGAGGCGGCTTTTCTTATATTATGCATTGCGTTTATGTCTTGTCCACATTTATCCAACTTTTAAATTGTAAATTACTGCTGATGCGTTAATTTTTAAAAACCAAATAACTCGTATTGTTCTTTGACATCCTGGATGACCTGACAAAAGAAGCGTTTGTTTTCCGATCTCCAATGAATGATATATTACAGAGCAATCTTGCAGGACTTATATCCGGGTGGAATTTGTTACCGCACTAAACGTTAGAAGTCAGCAATTTTACGGCTTATAACATTTTTATTATACCCGCAGAAGAAATTTTCAATTATTTATTATTTTTACCTGTTATCCATCACATTCAGGAAGCTATTGACAAAGTCTCAGCTTTGAAGTCTGAACTTTAAAACAAAATATTGATAAT
>JAAYDB010000169.1 GCA_012729475.1 Bacteroidota bacterium | reverse complement strand
TATACCAATGTAATGGCTGTCTGGGTCATTGAACGTGCTCTTGAATTGCTTGAATTGCTGGATAATGAATGGCGCAAAAATCTCAGACAAACAGTTGGATTCTCAGAAATTGATATAGATAGATGGAGAGAAATTACCAAAAACATGTATGTTCCATTTAAAGACGACCTCATTATGCAGTTTGACGGCTATGATAAGCTAAAGGAGCTGGATTGGGATTATTATCACAGGGAGTATGGTCAGTTTATTCGTCTGGATCGTGTACTGGAGGCAGAAGGCGATAGCTGCAACAATTATAAGGCAAGTAAACAGGCCGATGTATTGATGCTTTTTTACCTTTTTTCAGCAGAAGAACTTGACGGTATTTTTAATAAACTTGGTTACACTTTAAAGCCTGGCACTATTCCTGAGAACATTGATTATTACAGCAGACACACTGCCCACGGTTCAACACTTAGCCAGGTGATATATGCATGGGTATTTGCCCGGTCGAACAGAGATGAGTCATGGAAAAGTTTTCGCAAGGCTCTTTTGAGCGATTTTAAGGACGTACAGGGAGGGACAACCCATGAAGGAATACACATGGGTGCAATGGCCGGGACGCTCGATATTATTCAACGATGCTATACAGGTCTGGAAATAAGAGATGACGTTTTATGGTTCAATCCACAACTGCCTGAAGATATCAGGCAAATGAGGTTTTATCTACGGTACCGCGGACACTGGATACACCTGGATATATCTCACAAAACATTGACCATTACCTTCGATAAGGGGTGGGCAAATCCTGTTACTGTTGGAGTAAATGGTACCACACACCTTTTTGAAACCAACGATAAAAAGGAGTTTCAGTTATAAGATATCAAAATATATAACGATATTTTATGCACAATACGATTAGTTTAGGACGACTATACATCTGGATTTATTAATTCATTTATTTCAGTTTACTAATGGGATACATCAAATCTTCTTTTATTATTATTCTACTGTTGCATAGCTGTATAATGTTGCAGGCCCAGCAGGAAAGCCCGGAAAGGGTACCGGATTATCCTGTTCCCTATGATTATCCGACAGTTGAGGGAATAGAGGAAATTCTGAACAGGGTTCTTTCTTACTACGAATCTACAAGTACTTTAAAAATTGTTGATTCCGAAACCGGTAATGAAATAACCGATTTAAATAAATTGAATAAGAATGCAATGGTTTCCGAAGGATTTGCAGGAGAATGGTCCTATACTAATGGTGTTGTCCTTTCTGCATTCGGATATATAGGAGATGTGACAGGCGATCAGACTTTTTTTGCCAATAATGCCCGGTTCTTTGATTTTGTTGTAAAGACGCTTCCTTATTTCATTGAAAACCGTAAAAAGTTTGGCAGTGAGGCAAGGGGAGGCTGGGGAAGAACTCCTGATTTTGAGGCGCTGGATGATTGTGGATCTATCGGTGCAGCCATGATTAAAACATATTTGAAAAATAAAAATAATGATTACCTGGATCTGATAAACAAAATTGCCGATTATATTTCTAATGGGCAATTCCGTCTGGATGACGGGACCCTGGCCAGGCATCGCCCGCAATATAAGTCGGTATGGTCTGATGATATGTATATGAGTGTCCCTTTCCTTGCAAATATGGGTATACTGACAAAAGAAAATAAATATTTTGATGATGCGGTAAAACAGGTTCTGCAAATGGCTGACAGACTTTATATTCCCGGAAAAGAATTATTTGATC
>JAAYDB010000168.1 GCA_012729475.1 Bacteroidota bacterium | reverse complement strand
CATCATTGAGCCTGGTGGTCATATAGGCTTCATCGGTATCCATGGCGAAATTAACAATGCTGCGTTCCTTAAACCTGAACAACTGCTCTGTATAGCTGCGGTTTTCCTTATACTGCTTGATCGCATGTTTATAGGTCTGGCCAGTGAAAGCATTTTTTAGTTCCATGGTAATAATCGGGATACCGTTTAGGAAGATGACCAGGTCGATTCTTTTGGTTTCCTGATAGTTAAGTTCCTCGGTGACGGAAAGGATATTTTTCTGATACAAAAGATACTGGTCGGGGTTCAAGTCGGTAGGAGGCTTAAAATAGGCCAGCTCCAGCTTCACTCCGAAGTCCTTGATGCCATGCTTTAAAACATCCAAGGAGCCCCTGTTTTTGAGTTCATTCACCAGATTGCCCAGGATCTTATTTTTATAGTTGGTTTTATAGATATTCTTCAGTTTGTCCAGCTGTTTGGACTGGGTAGACTCAAAGAAAGCAAATAAGCAGTCAATATCCAGTGCGTAGTTTTTATCATAGCCGTGGTTGAAAGATTCGATATAGCCGTTTTTCTGGACAAGGTGTTCCTTGATCAAAGCCTGAAAAGATCTTTCCTTCAGGGCATCAGGTGTAATCGGGGTGATCATTGTACTTCACCTACCTCAATGATTTCCCAGTCCCTTAAGTCTATTTTGCCTGTTACTGCTTCTGAGATAAGGGATTGTTTGGCTTGTTTAAGTAGTGTAATCTCCACGTCAAGTTTTTTAATTAGATTATCTACAAAGTTAACTTGTGTATCAATGAACTGGGCTAAGTTGACCTGTTGATCATAATTAAATTTTACAACAGGAAAATAATAAAATGCTTCTGTTTGCAATCTCCAACGGCCATAATATGAAACACCTTGACCATATCCATAAAATATTTTGTTTTTGTAACACATTTGGAAATAGTATAGATAGAATTCTTTACAGCAAATATCAGAGTTGATTATTCTAAAAACCCTGTAATCGGGGCTAGTAACACCAATGAAAGTGGAACAATCAACAAAACCTGTAAGTAAATCCATATGATTCATAACAAAGTCATCTTCTAAGACCTCTTGATATCCCGAATATGATGAGGCGTGTTGTCCTTCATTATTTTGCAGATCTTTAATCTTAAGACCTCGCTGTGTTAAAGATAAAACCACATTATTTTCTTTATATATTGGTTTCTTTTTAATTCTAAACAACCTCTTAATTGGTGTTACTTCCCAATCTTTCGGTATCATCCCCAACCACTCCACACCGCTGTCCTTCATTTCTTCAGGCTGCCGCGGCACCATTTCACCATCGATGATTTTAACCTTGCCTGTAACGACTTCTGATATAAGGCTCTTCTTGGCTTCTTCCAGCTTCCTTATAAGCAGTTCCTTCTTGGCGATGATGGAGTCGAACTGGGTAGTTTTAATGTTGAGGAAGTTGGCGATTTGCCGCAGTTCAATGTTAGGTGGTAAAAATGTTGTAATATTTTTAAAATCATCAGTGGAAATACCTGGTATAATTCCTGTGGTTTTGTTAATAAATTGCGCCATAAAATAATTACTTTTTAGGAAATAATACAGTAGTCGGTTAACGTTTTTATCATTGCTTTTTAAATTACAAAGTTTATTTACATAACACACGTCTTGCTCCAAATACCCTATTTTTCGGCCAGCGCTTCCACCCTCTATACAAATTAAAGTAGTACCTTTGTTGGCGACATTGAATTTGGTGTTTTTGGGTATGAATAGACCGTTATCATATTCAATTCTTGAGTTGTTAACATCGATATCTTTTGTCCCGATATAAGGATAGAATGGCTGCAAAGGAATCGAATATTTTTCGTCTTTATCATCAGCTGTAATACTGTTACCAGTCTTTAACGATGCAAGATGTTTTATTTTGCAAACAGTCCAGTCGATTGGTATACGATATACCCACTCTACCGCACTGTCCTTCACTTCGTCTGGCTTTCTATACTTAATCACATTCATTACCCGATCACCTTCTT
>JAAYDB010000180.1 GCA_012729475.1 Bacteroidota bacterium | reverse complement strand
GTGAATAAGAACTACACTATTGCTCTTGGAGGCAATCCTGGTCATCTGCATGCTCCGGGTTTATGGGATGTCAGTATTGGCGGAGCCACTGATCCCGAAGCCAAGTCGATGGTAAGGTTATGTTATGAGACACACGGAGGTATAGTAACCGAAGACACCAAGTGTACAGGAAATTTTGCTCTTACAGCGTTGGGTGAAGAAGGACTGAAATGTTTTAATCTTGATATATCAAATTCCGTACCTGTCTCCTCGCTGCCTCGTCCGGCTATACCGGAAGAATGTGACGGATGGAATTATGTAACCAACGGAGTGTCTGTTTCGAAAGGCGGATGGGTATATATTGCAAATGGAGCAGGCGGACTGGATATTGCCAAAATGAATCTATATGGTAAATTAACATGGGTAGGTAATATTAACCTGGGATCATCTGTGAATTTTGTTGAAGCTTCAGATAATTATGTTTTTGCAGCTACCGGTCTTGGAGGATTGAAGATATTGAAAATTACTTCAAACCAGGTAAGATAATAATCAGTACAAAGAAAACCTGAATCAAAAGTTTACAAACCTTATAGGACATACAATTTTTTTTATTATAAAATCCCCGGCTTGATTCTTACCCGGGGATTTTATTGTTTCTGTTGACTTAAAAAAGAGTCTTTCGTAATTTTACATATACATAAAAACTTAATTTTTCATATCATTACTCATCACACAGGCGATTTATATTTGCCTCTTCCGGCTTCCGATATTATATAGCTTAGTTAGTAAGAATGTCTTTCGTTTTTATACTTCTGCTTATTACAATAAAACATGCTTTTGCATAATGATAAAAATGCTTCTTCAACTGTTTTAATCCACCGGATTTTCATAACTTTCATATACTGAAGCTGGTAGAATACCTAATCATGAACAAAGCAATATTATTACCCCCGGTGTTAAATGAATCGTCTGAGAAGCTAAGACACAGGGGAAATATACACATTATTGCGTATGTAAATGATTTAAAACCCACTATCGCATTCTTAATGAAAAATGAAGATTACAGGAAATCCCTTGCGAAAGGGCCAGACTTCATTACATGAAATGAACTAATCCAAAGACAGTTATTCAAACAATATCAGTGTTTTTGGAGTATCTGAAAAGAACATATTTTGGTAATGTCCTGTAATTTTTGTTTTGTTTCACTTCAAGATTACAGCAATTATTAATCAACATAATTGTAATACTTAAAAAAATTCCATGTCTGGGTTAAGTTTTTCATTGGGAAAAACGCCTGTAGTAAATCAAGTCCGGGAGAAACGTTGCCTTCCATTATGAACAATTGATCATCTGATAGTATAATATCCCAACCAACATATTTCAGATAGGGCATCCTGCCTGCCATCAGTATAATTCTATCTTTAACACTATCCCAGCCAGGTATTTTTTCTCCGGCAATAGGCTTTGAGCTTAACGGATGCTTATCATAAGACTCATTTTGTCCATCTGCTGAGAAATACATAGCATGGCTCAGTTTCCCATCTTCCAGGTTAATGACTGAGCCTATACCTCCCTGATTTATATTATCAAGAAAGCCTGAATGAACAGAACCAAACCTGTGTACACCATAAGCAATAAACGGTTGCTGACTGATGGGGTCTATCATTGTGGCAATACGCATTGAGTTTACAGCATCGGGATTAATATCACTACTAAATCCTTTCTGTCTCAGTCTTTCCTGTACTAAATAGTGTTTTAGATTTTTAAGTTCAGATACTACTTCTTCCCAGTCTAGTTTCTTACTATTCAGCGAATATGAATCATCCTCCTTTTTCAAATGAAATAAACCCACGCCACTATCTCCAATGGTAGGTTTAAGTATAATTTCAGCTTTATTTAAAAAAGTCTTCAGAGATATGAAATCCCCTGTTGTAATACTCTGTTTTAAAGATTTTAAATAACCGTCTTCAATAAAACCAATACTTTCCACAACATGAACATTATCTATTCCCTCAATCACGGATTTAATATGTTTCTCAAAAATAATTTTATTGGCAAGAATTGAATTGAAAGTGCCATTCAATGTTCTTTTCTGGAAATTACTTCTTGCAGGTATATATCCACGGTAATCGTTGACTGAGAGATTAAATCTGTTATACTCATTGGGCAAAAATCCATGAAAAAAAGACCATATCTTTTTTCTCAATCCCGGTATTTTTGAACTATCGGAACTTTTCAGAAACTGATTTATAAAAATTCTATCATAATATTTATGTGGCAGAAATATTTTACATAAGAATAAAAATGTTCTACCTGCTGTTTTTTTCAGTCTTTTGTTCATCTGACAATGTTTGTTACTGCTGCTAATAGGCAAGGCTGTATTTTGCTTCTTTTATGTTAATCTTTAATACATCTGACAGAGTACCCGGCATTTTTGTTGGTACTGGCACTGTATAAGGAAGATGAATGATAAAATACGTATCTGTACATTACCTTATTTACATCATATTCTGTTGATGTACGCCAGGTAGCATGACCAGTAGCACCTGAAAAAAAACCATCGTATCTTCTGTTTCCTGCGGGCATGGCAGTAAAGCCGCTTTCATTAGAAGCTCCTGTATTTGGACTTGCCCAATGGCTTGTGCCGGCCTCCTTGATTTTTCCACCAGCAACATCCTTTCCCCCAAGGTATTCTGTAAGGACCGTCCATTCTTCATCTGTTGGCACATGCCATCCAACGGGACAAAGCTTGTTTGTTTTTACTGCATACCAGTTGTACAGAGCTCCGTAAATGGGTTTGTATTTAATATCATTATTATACCAGCAATATGCTGCCGTATTCAGAGATGCCCATTTTGAATCTTCTGTGACAAGAGGAATGGGTTTACCGTCATTATATCTGGTAGTTTTCAGGTTTTCACCCATCCAATACTGTTCTCCAATAGCAATTACACTATATATATTCCCGTCCCTGTCAGATGTTTTGGTAATGAATGATACTTTATCACCGTAATTTATACCCAGAGAATTAACGGCTTTTATCCGGTAATAATATTTTGTTCCCTGTAACAATGATTGAACATTAACACTGATGGTAATATCACTGTTCCCTGTAACCGGATTCCCGGGATAAGGGACTGATGTTCCCAACCCCGGGGTCGTTCCGTATTCAAAAAACAGATCCGTGGATAAATAATTGGCATTGACCTTTGCATTAAAAAATGCATTGTCGGTTGACACAGCAGTAGGTAAAAGAGTTACTGCCACAGGTAACTGTCCCCTGGTTGTGAAAGATCTTGTAATTCCATATCCTGTTCCATCTTTGTTGATTGCATAAGCTTTTACATAGTAGGTTGTTCCACCATTAAGATTCTCTAAATCGATTATAAAATCTCCTATCCCGGGTGTGTAACAAATTGTTTCATCATCTGTATCAGGATCTTTACCTGTACTCCAACAGATCCCCCGTTCCAGAATAATACCCGAACCTTCATCAACAACAGAACCTCCGCACGTGGCAGAGGTTCCCGAGACATTATCCGGAATGGATGTAATTACAACCGGTACCTCTTTTTCCTCACATGAAACAAGAATTAATAACAACATGCTGAGTATTGCAATGGCAAAAGATTTTACCAACCCTTGATTAATCTTCAATTGTAATAAAGACCAGCAGAAAAAAATATTCTGTTTTGTTATGGCCATCTTAATCTTAAAATTTATTTATCATCAATACGCACTACCTGTTAAATACAGCATGTTTAAACTTACCGGAATATTGTTTTAAAGATAATCAAGTATTATTGATAATCCGTGCCAATCACAGTAATACTCATTCTATAGGAATAACAAACGTTTGTTTCTTTGATCTTACCAGATTTGTAAATTCCCAGCTGGTATAATCAGGGCAACCGTTTCCGTCAGTCATATCTGTTAATTCAGATAAAGAACCAATGAACAAGTAGGATTTAATTAATCTTATGTCGTCATTTCCAATTACATCAATAAATATGCAATCCTCACCTTCATCATTCTGCCCGGTATTGACAACTATGTTTCCAATTGACACATAAGGCTCACGAAAAAGAGTTTTGAAATCATAAACAGTGTCTGTTTTCAGATAATTAACACCTAATCTGGAACACCATTTATCAATTGAGGAAAAAGGAAATAATTCTCCGTCACTTACTGCCCAGTTCCTGGAATCTCCACCTTCCTCGAATATTTGAGCTATCTCTGATTTAACAGCAATCACTATCGGATCATTATTCTCACATTCCACAAAGCAAAAGCTCAGATTACTTAAATCAGCCGATGCACCGCTGGCATTTACAGGTGAAGCAAGACCTCCGTCTTTCAGCATCCCGTTTTCATAATAATAGATATTTGCTTCAGAAGATCCTTTAACTATAACGGCTCCGACTTTATAGAACCCGTCCCCTATCCTGATGGGACTATCCATTGCAAAAGACACGAATTTCCCATCTTTTACTGTGACAGTTAAGCCTTCAGGAAACAAATCATAAAAATCAGATTCTGAATCAGTGTAATCAAGTTTTTCTCCACAGAGGAAAAAACCTTCAGGAAGTGCAAATGCCTTTTCAACATCATTACAAGTTCTGTTTCCTCCATTATTACTGCCTGCAATAATATAAGGTGTTATGCCTTCGTCAGAAACCGGGGAGCTCTCAGTATTATAAACTTCAAAAAAACCTGAACCTTTCTTTTCCTTATTTTGAAATAGTTCATCATCAGTCGCTTTCTTATCACATGCAGTAAAGGTTGAGACAAGAAAAATGACACTCAGCAATAAATTTATTTTTCTCATTTTTACAAGTATTTAATTAATGTATTGAAATCTGTTATTTTCACATTCGATTATTAGCGTTTCATGAGACTCTGTCGGGCATGATTTTAATCAGTCATTTCAGTATCAAAATTATCTTATATTTTTATCCCGAACAAACCATAGAAGCCCAATAGATGGGGTTTTTAGGCTCATATACAAATTGTTTATCTATGTAATCCGAATGATTATTAACACTAATAACAGATTGAACTATAGGATCAAGAGATTCGTCAAAAATTAGTGAAATTTTATAAGGATATTTACCCGATAATAAAAGCGAGAGTATATCTAATTATATATCTGCATATTAAATCATTGATCAAGTATTCCTATTGTAGACCATCATTTTGACCTACTGCTAAATATTATTGATAAAAAATCCCCGGTAAAATAAACTACCAGGGATTCAACTTCATATACTACAGACTAAGTCAGTCTTTTACACATCTGACAGAAAAGCCTCCTTCATGATTACCTTTATCTCTGTATAAAGTACCACTCTGATACATAATATACCTATACCAAGCAAACCCATCATCAAACACAGTGGATGTTCTGAAATTGGCATTACCAGTCACACCATTAAATGTACCATCAAAATTCCTGTAGCCACCCGGGAGTGCAGTAAAATCTGTTTCATTGGTTGCCCCGGTATTAGGATCTGTCCAATGATCTGTCCCTGTTTCTTTCAACATGCCACCTGCTGTCAGACTCTCAGCTTGATCTAAAACAGCTAAGGCATCAAGATTCAGAACCATTTCATGCCATTCTGTATCAGTAGGAACATGCCACCCGTCAGGACATAACTTACCTGTATTGACCGCATACCAGTTATACAATCCACCATACACGTCTCTATATGTATCTCTGTTCTGATACCAGCAGTAAGCTCCTTCTGTCAACTGAGACCATTCATCAGGGTCTGTAATATTGGATATCGGTTCATCATCATTGTACGTAGTGGTTTTAAGATTTTCCTTCATCCAGACCTGCTCTCCGATATAGATTGTGTTATATACATTGCCGTCATTATCAGTTACAGTTCTCACCTGTTCTGTGGTGAAAGGCAAAGATTCTCCATAAGAAGTACCCTCACTGTTAACAGCATAGGCACGTACGAAATACTGGGTGTTGTCATCCAGTCCCGTAATATCGCATGTGAATTCTCCCGTACCCGAACCACTTACTACTTTATCGTCTGCAGTGGTCGGATTATTCGATGTACTCCAGCACACTCCACGGACTGTGACCTCTTCTCCCCCGTCACTGGTTACATTACCTCCGGATTTTGCACTGCTGGCAGTCACTTCTGTTACACTCTTTGTAGTAACAGTAGGCGCAGAAGGTTTTTTGCATGAATATACACATGAGATCAAACCAACTGCAACAAGAACAATAATTGTTTTTTGCTTGATATTTTTCATG
>JAAYDB010000167.1 GCA_012729475.1 Bacteroidota bacterium | reverse complement strand
TAGGCGGGAGTGGGTTGTAACAGGAAAGTGTTGTATTCTGCTTTCTCAGAACTCGTCGCAATGCTCCGATGTAACCTGAACCCTGAGCCTCTTCAACCCCCTTCAACTTCTTCAACTTTTTCAACCGGGGAAAAGCTACCGTCAGTCAGAATGTCATTTTGAAGTCAACCCCTCCACGGTTGTTGTTATGATGTAATGCACCTTTCCCGGGGTGGAACCCGGGCTACTGGATGTTGACACCTCCGGTGTCATGGAAAAAAGAATCAATGTTTTGCACAGCATTAAATTCCGGGAATAATTATATAAAATTCATTTTGGGTGTCTTTTGCACAAAACAGGAGTATATTCATAGTGATTTCACGTTCTTTTTATCATATGTCCCGACTGGTTGTAGCATTCAGACAGAAGGGGCCGTCTCATATGATAATTGAGACGGCCCCGTAAAAAAGTGTATAGGATATTTCAGTATTATTTACCGAATTTGATTGAAGCCTGAGCTGCAGCCAGACGGGCAATTGGTACTCTGAAAGGAGAGCAGCTTACATATGTGAGTCCTGTTTTAAAACAGAATTCGACTGATGCAGGGTCGCCTCCCTGTTCGCCGCAAATACCTATTTTAAGATCGGGTCTTGTTGATCTGCCTTTTTCAGCGGCCATAGTAATGAGTTGACCGACACCATCCATGTCAATAGTCTGGAAGGGGTCAACAGGAAGCATTTTTTTATCGAGATAATCGTTGAGGAAGCCTCCTATATCATCACGGCTGAAGCCGAATGTCATCTGTGTCAGGTCATTGGTTCCGAAGGAGAAAAACTCGGCACTTTTTGCCATTCTATCGGCAAGTAATGTGGCACGAGGGATCTCAATCATAGTACCATATTTATAATTGATTTTATCGACTCCGAATTTTTCACATACCTGACTGTATACTTTATCTACAATCTTCCTTGTTTCATCAAGCTCAGACACATCGCAGGTAACGGGTACCATTATTTCAGGTAAAGGTTTTTTCCCTTCTTTTACCAGTTCCATCGTAGCTTCAAATACAGATCTTACCTGCATTTCTGTCACTTCCGGGTATGTTATTCCGAGACGTACTCCCCTGTGTCCCATCATGGGATTGGATTCGTGAAGTGCTTCTCCGCGTTTTGCCACTTCTTCCCGTCTGATACCGAGAGCTTTAGCCAGTTCTTCCTGGTTTTCTTTGCTCTGTGGTACGAATTCGTGAAGAGGAGGGTCAAGGAGTCTGAATGTTACAGGCAGGCCATCCATAGCTTCCATGGTTGCCTTCATGTCTTTTTTGACAAATCCGGAGAGTTCATCAAGAGCCTTACGGCGTTCGCTTTCATTTGCACTAAGTATCATTTTCCTGAGCAGGAACAGAGGCTGTTCTGCCCCTTTGCCGTAGAACATATGTTCTGTACGGAAAAGACCTATCCCTTCAGCTCCGAATTCACGTGCCAGTCTGGCGTCTTCGGGTGTATCGGCATTGGTTCTGACACCCATTTTCCGGTATTTATCCACAAGACTCATAAACTTCTGGAATCTTGGGTTTTCTGTTGCATCCATGAGAGCTACAGAACCAGTATAAACATTTCCTTTTGTTCCGTTAAGAGTCAGTACATCACCTTCTTTTATTACAATGCTGGAGCCACTTACCTTAGCTATTTTGGCAGAGCTGTCGACATGGAGAGCGCCAGCACCAACTACACAGCATTTACCCCATCCGCGTGCTACAAGTGCAGCATGTGATGTCATACCTCCACGTGCAGTGAGGATACCAACAGCAGCTCTCATACCTTCCACATCTTCCGGGTTGGTTTCTTCGCGAAGGAGAATAACTTTTTCTCCTTTTCTGAACCATGCCACAGCATCTTCTGCAGTGAAAACGACTTTACCTACAGCAGCTCCTGGTCCTGCAGGAAGCCCTTTTACAAGAGGCTTGACTTTCTTCTCAGCTTCGGGGTCACATATAGGATGAAGCAGTTCGTCAAGCTGTGCAGGCATAACACGCAGGACAGCTGTTTTCTCATCGATGAGATTTTCATGAAGCATATCCATTGCCATGTTGAGGGCAGCTGTGCCTGTTCTTTTTCCGGTACGGCACTGAAGCATATAAAGGACTTTCTCCTGAATAGTAAATTCTATATCAAGCATGTCGTGGAATGCTTTCTCCAGAATATCACGTATATCGGACAACTCTTTATAAGTCACAGGCATGGCTTCTTCCAGACTGGCCAGATGTTTATTCTGCTCGTTCTTTGTTTCATTATTTAGTGGGTTGGGAGTACGGATACCTGCGACCACGTCTTCTCCCTGTGCATTAACAAGCCATTCGCCATAAAAGAGATTTTCACCGGTTGCAGGATTACGTGTAAATGCAACACCTGTTGCTGATGAAGAACCCATGTTCCCGAAAACCATAGCCTGTACGTTAACTGCAGTCCCCCAGTCATCAGGAATACCCTCTATACGGCGGTATGATTTTGCTTTTTTTCCGTTCCAGCTTTTAAATACTGCTTTTATTGAACCTTCAAGCTGTTCTTTTGCATCATCGGGAAATGGTTTTCCAAGTACTTCTTTTACTGTAGTCTTAAATTCCTCTGCAAGTACCTGTAATTCTTCAGCAGTAATTTCAGTATCAGATTCATATCCTCTTTTTTTCTTGAACTGCTCAAACTTTTCGTCGAGCCGTTTGCGTATCCCTTTACCTTCAGGGGGCTCAATATCTTCAGCTTTTTCCATTACCACATCGGCATACATCATGATGAGCCTTCTGTATGAATCCCATACAAAACGGGGGTTATTGGTTTTCTTCAGGAACCCTGGTATTGTGGCAGAACAAAGTCCTATGTTCAAAACGGTATCCATCATGCCTGGCATGGAACTTCTGGCACCGGAACGGCAGGAAACGAGAAGAGCATTTTCAGAATCTCCGTACTTCATCTTCATCGTTTCTTCAGTCTTTTTCATTGCTGCCCATACTTCAGGCATAAGGTCAGGGTGAAGAGTCCAATTGTTATCGAAATATTCATTACAGGCTTCTGTGGTGATAGTAAAACCAGCAGGTACAGGCAGGCCCAGAAGGCACATCTCAGCAAGATTTGCTCCTTTACCTCCAAGAAGGTTTTTCATGTCAGCCTTTCCTTCTGCAGTTTTATTGCCAAAGGTGTAAACTCTTTTAATCGTTGACATAATGTTATAGTTTATTGATAATTAATTATAAATTTTTAAAATAAGTGCCAAAGTTAATACAAAAAATGAAATTCAGAAAAATGCCCTGCAAATCTGTTTCAGGCTCTTGGATGGAATTTAAGCAGAGTGTCACGGAGAAAACTTCTGTCAATATGCGTGTATATTTCTGTGGTCTGTATCGATTCGTGTCCGAGCATCTGCTGTACTGCCCTTAAATCTGCACCTCCTTTAACCAGATGAGTGGCAAATGAATGGCGGAAGGTGTGGGGACTGATTTTTTTCCGGATTCCGGCTCTGGCTGAAATATCTTTCACAATAGTAAATATCATGGCTCTGGTGAGACGTCTGCCTCTCCGGTTAAGAAAAATAATATTCTTATCATGTATTACGTGAAGATTGTTTCTGGAAGGCATGTAGTTTTCTATTGCCTTCAGTGCCTTGCTGCCAACAGGTACCAGCCTTTGTTTGTTACCTTTACCCGTAACACTTACAAATCCTTCCTGTGAATGCAGATCCGTAATGCGCAGGTTAACAAGTTCAGAGACCCGTAAACCACATCCGTAAAGAGTTTCAATGATAGCTTTGTTCCTGTGTCCTTCCGTTTTGCTCAGATCAATAACGGATATCATCCTGTTGATCTCATCATTTGATAAAACCTCAGGGAGCTTAAGGCCTGCTTTAGGAGCTTCAATCAGAGTAGAAGGATTTTCATCTATTTCACCTTCCGTAAGAAGAAACCTGAAGAAAGCCCTGATTCCCGAAACAGTCCTGGATTGTGTTCTTGTATTATAATTTCCGTCAGTATACCACTTCAGAAAGTCTTTAATATCCTGATAGCTGACTGATGCGGGTAAAGTATCTATACCGGAAGAAATAAAAAAACTGTGAAGCTTTCTGACATCATCAGAATATGCCTCAACACTATTCTCCGAAAGCGATTTTTCAAGTCTGAGATATCTTCCGAAATCTTTTATTGCCTGATCCCAGGTTAAACTCATGTCAGATAATTACTGATGTTTTACAAAGTAATGAAAAGACTGGATAAACTGTATTTGTGAAGTCATCAATATTTTTAACTATTTTTACCCTTTGGAAATAATTACCAACCAGTAAAAATGAAAATCAGTATTATTAACGGACCAAACCTCAACCTGCTAGGTAAAAGAGAACCCGAAAAATATGGAAATACATCATTTGATGATTATTACAAATCATTAAAAGATCTCTATCCCGGTATTGATTTCGAATATTTTCAGTCAAATATTGAGGGGGAAATTATTAATGAGATTCAGAATAAGGGATTCACTTATGATGGTATTATACTTAATGCCGGTGGTTATACGCATACATCGGTTGCCATCTCTGATGCAATAGCTTCAGTAAAAGTGCCTGTAATAGAGGTTCATGTCACTAACATAGCGGCCAGGGAGGATTTCAGGAAGGTGAGTCTTATAGCTCCCAACTGTGCAGGATCAATAACCGGATTTGGAATGGATAGTTACAGGCTTGCTGTAGAGGCTCTTTTATACAGAAAAATAAAATAATGAAGGGATGGACAAGAAGAGAACAAAGATAGTTGCTACTATATCAGATAAAAAATGTGAGGCCTCTTTTATTAAAGAGCTGTTTGAAGCAGGAATGGATGTAGTCAGGATTAACTCAGCCCATCTGGATATTGAAGGAGCCTCCAGGATTATACAGAATGTAAAATCGGTTTCAGACAAAATAGCCATCTTAATTGATACCAAGGGGCCGGAGATTCGTACGACGGTATGCGATAGTCCGATACAGGTAAAGAAGGGTTCTGTTTTAAAACTGAAAGGTGATCCTGAGCGTAAGTCATTCGGCACGGATATTTTTGTTAACCTGAAAACCTTTGCCAAGGATATTCCTCTTGGATCATCTGTAATGATAGACGATGGAGACATTGAGCTAAGGGCAACCGCAAAAGAAGGAGATGTACTTGTTTGCATTGCAGTAAACGATGGCTTAATAGGCTCAAGGAAGAGCGTAAATATACCCGGTGTAAAACTCAATCTGCCGTCAGTTAATGACAAAGACCGGGAGTTTATAAAATTTGCAGCTGAAAATGAAGTGGATTTTATTGCCCATTCATTTGTGCGATCAAAACAGGACGCTCTTGATGTTCAGGCAGAGATTGACAAGCACAACAGTCAGATGAAGATCATCGCAAAAATTGAGAATCAGGAAGGAGTTGAGAATATTATTGAAATACTGGAAGCTGTTTACGGGATCATGGTAGCCAGAGGAGATCTTGCCATTGAGATACCTTATGAGAAGATCCCTTCTATACAACGTATGATGATATCCAGGTGTATCTATTGCAGGAAACCTGTAATAGTGGCAACACAGATGCTGCATTCAATGATAACCAATCCCCGTCCTACAAGAGCCGAAGTAAGTGATATAGCAAGTGCTATTTATTCCCAGACCGATGCAATAATGTTGAGTGGCGAGACAGCATACGGGAAATATCCTGTTGAAGCGGTCAGAACAATGACCCGGGTTGCACTTGAAGTTGAGAATAATAAGGAAAAATTTCTGAATACTCCCTTTTCTCATCCCGTAGGGGAAATATCTTCTCACCTGGCGAAAGTGGCAGTTGAAACTTCAGTCAAAATAGCTGCCAAAGGTATTATAGCTGATACCAAAAAAGGACGCACTATCCGGGATATGGCATCTTACAGGGGCTATAATCTTATACTGGCTCAGTGTTACTCAACAAGAACAATGAGAGAACTGGTTCTTTCTTATGGTATCTATACCAATTTCCAGGAAACACGTAAGTCAGTCGACCAGTTCATGCATATAGCTCTTAGCACTCTAGCTCCGTCATACGGACTGAAAGGAGATGATATAGTGGTCGTTCTTGCTGGTAATTTTTCAGGAAAATCAGGATTCTCCTTTATTGAAGTTGGTTCGATTCAGTATCTTATGGATCGTGTTACTATTACCGAAGGCTCGTAACTGGTCTGATTTTTGTTGCTTTCTTTTAATCTGGTAACATAAGAAATGATAAAGATATTTTCATTATTCGTTTGCCTCCTTTTACATCCTGTTCATGTCAGCCTTACAAGTATCGACCATGTCCAGGATACAGATTCACTTAAGGTCCTGGTGAGAATGTATTATGATGATCTTATCAGTGACTGCTCCCTGTTTTTTAGTTCAGGGGATTTTGATGGGAATGCATATCAGCAGGTTCTTCTGCCGGAAGAGTATATGAAGAAATACCTGGATGACAGGATAAGGATAAGGGTTAACAATAAACAATTGAAAGGTAAGTTATTAAATATGGTTCTGGCAGAAGATGAAGTGACTGCCAATTTGCTTTTTATAACAGAAGCTAAACCTGAAACGATTACGGTCAGTAACCTGATCATGGCCGGTCTTTATACTGATCAGGCCAATATGACCATTGTTCATGTAAGTGATCTTGAGGAAGGAGTTAAGTTTACTCCTGAGTATACGGAAAAAACATTCATTTTGAAATAATTACGAAAAAGGAATATGTGATGAAAAGATTTGCAGGAGTGTTGTTGTTATTGCTTGATTTTTTTATCCTTAATGCTACTCATAACAGGGCAGGTGAGATTACTTACCGGCAGATATCTGATCTTACTTATGAGATAACAATTACAACATTTACCTATACTCTGAGCCTGGCTGACAGACCGGAATTGATTGTTAACTGGGGAGACAACTCAACTTCTGTAGCAGAGAGAAACCCGGACGAGATTGTCAGACTGCCAAACTACTACCAGAAAAATGTTTACAGAGTGCAGCATACGTTTCCCGGACCGGGCGTATATAAGATTGTTGTAGAGGACCCTAACAGAAATTATGGTGTAAGAAATATACCTAATTCGGTAAATGTTGTCTTTTCCATTTCTACGATACTGACAGTTAATCCTGCTATGGGGCTCAACAGCACACCAGTCTTGCTTAATCCTCCTTACGATAAGGCAGCCTTGGGGTATATTTTTATCCATAATCCGGGTGCTTTTGATCATGATGGAGACAGCATATCCTACGAGCTTACAACTTGCACACGTGAAGACGGAGTTCCCATCGAGAATTATATTCTGCCTCCCGCCACCGACACATTGTATGTTGATCCTGTAACAGGAGATTTGATATGGAATACTCCGGCCGACACAGGTAAGTACAATATAGCAATGGAAATACAGGAATGGCGTAATAATAAGAAAATTGGAGTGGTTAACCGGGATATGCAGATAGAGGTTTACCGTACCAATAATAATCCTCCTGTTAATGGTCCTTTAAAAGATATTTGTGTCGAAGCTGGAGAAACGGTAGATTTTATTGTTTCCTCAACAGATGAAAACAACGATCTGATTTCACTTTACGCACGATCCGGGATTTTTAGTCTGGAATCATGTCCGGCAACATTCACCGGTATCGACTCAGGGCCCGGCTATTCTTCAGCCAGGTTTCTCTGGACTACCTGTCACGAAGTGGTAAGGAACCAGCCTTATTCAATCATTGTGAAATCGGATGACAATAATGAGGATATAATATTGTCAGATATAGATAATATGACAATAAAGGTACTTGGACCTCCTCCTGTTCTGGAAAATGCTGTCCCGGAAGGGAAGTTCATCAGACTGGAATGGCAGGATTATGGTACTCCGGTAATTTCAGGATTTGCTGTTTATCGCCGGGAGGGGGCTTCTACATTTATTCCCGATTCCTGTACTTCAGGCATTCCACCTTCCACAGGTTTTATAAAAGTTGGCTATACTGACGGCAGTTCCACAGTTTCTTTTACCGACACAAATAACGGTCAGGGCCTTGAGTTTGGGAAGGAATACACTTACAGGATTGTAGCTGTATATCCAAACGGGACAGAAAGTAAAGCTTCAAATGAGATCACTTCAGCCCTCGTTGCCGGAACACCGGTTATCAGGAATGTAAGTGTAACCAATACAGACAATACAAACGGATCTGTTTATCTGGCATGGAAGAAACCTGACAGTCTGGATACAATACCGGCTCCCGGCCCCTATGAATACCGTATTTACAGGGCTGCCGGCATAACCGGAACAGATTATTCGCTCATCCAATCAATTTCAACTACAACCCTGGATGATACAGTTTTTGTTGATACTCCGCTTAATACTCAGGCAGACGGACATATATACAGGGTGGAGCTATGGAATAGAACCTCAGGTAATGAATTTATGGTTAGCTCACAACCAGGATATGCATCATCACTTTTCCTGTCTGCATCTCCCGGAGACAAAAAAGTGAGATTCACTATCAACAGGAATGTGCCCTGGATAAATACAGAGTATGAATTTTTCAGATTTAATGAAAGTACAGGTACTTTTGAACCGATCGCTTCAACGAATCAACTGACTTATACTGACAGCGGACTTGAGAATAACAGAGAGTATTGCTATTATGTAAGGTCAACAGGAGGTTATCTGGCAGACAATATGCCAAAAAATCTCGTTAACCTGTCACAGATTGTATGTGTTGAGCCTGTTGATAATGAAGCACCCTGTGTCCCTGAGATAAATGTTACAAGTGAGTGCGACAGCCTCTACAATACTGTGAAATGGTGGATTACAGATCCTGAATGTTTTGAGGATATAGCCGGATATATAATATATTATAAGTTATTATATGATGAAGAACTGGAGTATCTTACAACGATATATGATAAAAACACCTTTTCTTACAGACATTATCCGGGAGATATTGTTGCAGGTTGTTATACGGTTTCCGCATTTGATTCTCTGGGCAATGAGGGAGAAATGTCTACAATGGTCTGTGTCGACTCCTGTAAATACTACGAGATCCCCAATGTTTTTACTCCGAATGGGGATAACATCAATGACAGGTTAATAGCCAAAACATCAGGACTGGTGGAAAGAATTGACTTCAAGCTTTTTAACCGAAACGGCATGCTGATATTCAGTACTGAAGATCCCAGGATTGACTGGGATGGTACATACAAGGGAGACATTGTGTCGCCCGGAGTCTATTTTTATCAATGTGATGTTTTTGAACGCCGTATCACAGGTCTTGAGCAATTCCATTTATCGGGATTTATTCATGTTATAACAGAGAAAGGTGCTGAGTTGAAACAGCAACCGACAAAATGATTCATAAGGAATGTGAAATGAAGAGAACAGTAATAATATTAGTTTCTTTTTTATTGCCGGGAATGATTTCCGGACAGACACTGACAGATAAGCTATTAAAGGCAGATGCACTATTGAAAAACGGTAAGGCAGATCAGGCTGTTGAGGTTCTTAATGAAGCACTTAACGAAAAAAGTGACAGCAGGTTATATAATATGAGGGCAGAGGCTGAGATCATCAAAGGTGATTTTTCTGCAGCAATTGCCGATTTGAACAAAGCCAATGAAATAAATAATTTTTCCGGAGAATTTGGTCTTGCAAAAATATATGCTTTGAGAGGTGATGCAACAACTTCGTTGTACCATCTTGAGATTTGTATGAATTCACCCTACAGAAAAAGTGAAAAGGAGATTATGCTCAATCCGGCATTTTCCAAAATTGAAAACAGTCCTCAGTGGCGTAGTTTCTGGCAGAAAGGCTGGTATCCCGAAATCGACACTAAATTGTCTGAAATAGAATACTACCTTGGATTGGGAAAAATTGAAGAAGCAGGCAGCATTTTATCAGATATCAGTAACAGGTACAGTGAAAGTGAAAAGTTTATTTATGCCTCTGCCCTGGTCAGTTTTGCACAGGGAAATAATTCTGAAGCATTGCGTTCTGTTACCAGTCTTTTATCACAGGAGCCGAAGGATGTTAATTATTTACAGTTGCTGGCAGACATTCAGTCTGCTTCATCAAACTATGCCGGGGCTTCACAGACTTATTCAAGACTTATCAACCTTGAGATTCCTGATGCCGGACTATATCTTAAAAGAGCAGAATGTTACAGAAAAACCGGCGAGACTGAAAGGGCATTGTCCGATATCAGTAAGTACATATCAATATATCCTTCGGATAAAAATGCTCTTAGTCTTGCAGGCAGAATTGAAGCCGCAACAGGGAATAACATAAAAGCCCTCTGGTACTTTTCTGAGAATCTGAAATATCATCCCAATGATCCGGATTGTTATATCGAAAGGGCGAACTCATATATGTCTTCAAAATCGTGGGAATGGGCAGTAAACGACTATTCCATGTCGCTCGATCTTGATCCCTCCAATCCGGAAGCCTGGCTGAATAAAGGTGTTTCACAGCTCAATGCAGCGGAAACAGAAAATGCCTGTCACGACTTCAGACAGGCTTACAGGCTTGGGAATAAAAAAGCAATAGGATATATAAGTAAGTATTGTATAAAATAGGTTTTACTTTTATCTTATGTGTTTTTTTATCCTCTCGAAGAGATCGCGGGGTTTAAAAGGTTTAAGGATATAATCGTTAATATTCAGTTTTTCAATTTTATCGTAGCTTTCTGACATTATAGCTGCAGTAAGAGCTACAACAGGGATGTCCTTAATCCGTGGATTTGTTGAATTTCTTATTATCCGTGTTGCCTCAATACCATCCATGACCGGCATGTGAAGATCCATCAGTATCAAATCAAATTCTTCGGTTTCTATTTTTTCCAGAGCCAGTTGACCATTTTCTGCATGAGAAACGCTGACACCCCAGCCAGTAAGAAACTTATTTGCCACGAAGAAATTTATTTTGTTGTCTTCTGCAATAAGGATTCGTTTACCTTCCAGTCCCACGAATGATTCAGGAACTTCTCCGTTTTCCTTCCGGGATTTTTTATCAGCTATCTCAAAGTCAAGGATGAATGTAAAAACAGAACCTTCTCCAGGCTGGCTTTTTATTTCAATAATTCCTCCCATGAGTTCAACAAGTTTCTTGCAGATAGCCAGCCCCAGACCTGTTCCTCCGAAATGTCTGGTGGTATCAGTTGCAGCCTGGGTAAAACTTTCAAAAATTGTGGTATGTTTTTCAGCAGGTATTCCAATACCTGTGTCCTGAACACTGAATTCAAGTTTTGATTTGTTTTCTTTCCTTTCTTTTTCTCTTATTGTAACTGTTATACCCCCAACTTTTGTGAATTTAAGCGCATTTGACAGGAGATTGGATAATATCTGATTCAGTCTTATCTGGTCTCCAATGACATCTTCCGGAAGTGATCCTTCTTTTTTGATGGAAAAATCAAGCTCTTTAGCTTTCGACCGGAATGAGTATGACCTCATTATCTCATCAAGAAAGTCATTCAGATTGAACTGTGTTTGTTCAAAGATAATTTTCCCTGATTCCATCTTATTGTAATCCAGGACATCATTTACCAAAGTCAGCAGGTGGTTACCTGAAAACCTTAGTGTTTTAATGAAATCCATCTGATCCTCGCGTGGATTATTTTGTAAAAGAAGGTTGGTTATCCCAATGACTTCATTCAGGGGAGTTCTAATTTCATGACTCATTGTTGACATGAAAATTTGTTTGGACTGTGCTGCTTCTTCAGCTCTCTGACGTGCAGTGATGAGGTTGTCAAGCATTATCCTTCTCTGTATGGCAACTGCAATCTGGTTGGCAATAAAATCAAGGATCTGCAGATCTTCATTGGAAAACTTGTTTTCATCATTATAATCCTGAAGACAGATAACACCAATAATATTATTGTCAACTCTCAGGGGAACACCCATCCAGACCTTGCAATCACTACCTACCAGATCAATTTCTCCTGATTCTTCAAGCAATTGGAGATCATTCTTTTTCAGAAGAACAGATTTGTTATTCCTTATCAGGTAGCCTGTAATAGTTTTACTGACAGGAGTTTCTTTAAAAATGTCTTTCTCATCGGCGAAAAAAGGAAATGACAGACTCTCTGTTTTATTATCGTAGAGGGCGATGAAAAAATTATTTGTATCCCATATTTTACCGAGCTCACTCACTATAATTGGATATAACTCTTTTATGTCAAGCTGTTTAAGGGCTGCGGAAGATATGTTGTAAAGGACT
>JAAYDB010000166.1 GCA_012729475.1 Bacteroidota bacterium | reverse complement strand
TGGAAAGAGGCTTTGAAGGGGAAATGAATATCCAACTGGTGCCTGCAGCACAGAGGCCAATGGATACAGATGAATATGTTGAGCAACTGCGTCCCTTAATAATGAAAGCTGTCAAAGCACCCGGAGCTAACATTAAAATTATGCATTCAAAAATGAAAGGGATAAGAAGCATGGGGCAGTTTGATGTTGAACTTGAGATAACGGCACCGCGAAATAATTCCATGCAGGATATCTATTCCCAGGCAGCCAGGTTAAATAATGAATTAAAAGATCTGGATTACCTGACAGGTCTCGATATTTCACTGCAGCTTAACAAACCTGAGTACCAGATAAAAACAGACCGCCGAAAAGCTTATGACCTGGGTATAAATATTGAAGAGATATCAAACACAGTGAAAACACTGGTTGGAGGTAGTGTTCCAACCCGTTATAAAGATGGTGCTTATTATTACCCCATACGTGTAGTAATGGATGAAAAGGATATAAAATCATCCGCTGATCTCAATAATCTTCTTCTCAATACTTCAAAAGGAGTAAACATACCGCTTAGTACAATTGCCGAAGTAGAAAAAGCTACCGGTCCCGTAAAGATAGAACGCCGGAACCAGGACCGTATCATTAAAGTAACTGCCAATGTTACGGGTATCAGTGTAGGGGATGCAACAAGGGCATTACAACAAAAACTTGGAGGATACAGTATGCCGACAGGTTACAGGCTTAATTACGGGGGACAATCGCAAATGTTAACGGAGAATATACAACAAATGGCATTAATTCTGCTTTTTGCCCTTTTCCTGGGTTATGCTGTGATGGTATTATATTTTGAAAGCTTTTTGAAACCTCTTATCATCATAATCCGTATTCCACTTTCACTGGCAGGTATTTCCTTTGCTCTTTATATTACAGACACACCTTTAAGTGTTACTGCTATGATCGGGGTTATTATGCTTACCGGAATAGAAATCAATAATGGAGTTCTCCTGCTTACTTTTATTGATGAACTGAGAGAACGGGGGAAAGGTCTGGTGGAAGCCATAAAAGAAGCTGCCCTGGTAAGGCTTCATCCGATATTAATTACTGATATAAACAGTGTTTTTGGTTTAATGCCCCTGGCATTACTTTGGGGTGATGGCACAGAGATGTTACGTCCAATGGCCATCGTGGTAATCGGCGGATTATTGTTCGGTATACTTCTTGTATTTATTTTTATTCCTGTGATATATTTAATCCTCTATGGGAAAGGAGTAAAAATAACAAGTCGATAAATAATATGTGCTATTCACCAGCCCATCACCCCGGGAATTGCCTGCTGCAATTCCCGGGGTGATGGGCTGCTTTGAGTTTTCACAAAGAAAAATGTTTTTGTCTCGAGAAGGTTCAAACATCCCTGGAAAAATAAATTTGACTTTGGCTTTTTGGTAGCGTAACTGTAATATATGATTCTAAAATAGATTTAACATTTATCAACAGTTAAATTCTCAAATTATGAAGGCGAAAAAAATCATTAGCATCATTATCATCGTCTTTGTACTTTCAGGTTGTGCTGCTATTAAACAGTTTTTCGAATCAGCTATTCGGGAGTATAACAGAACTAATAATATTCTTGAAACGACAGTTTCTCAATTAGGAGCTCAGTCTAATAATTGGAGATACCTTTTAGAAAGTGCCATTAATGATCTTCCGTTTTTTGAATTAAAAATTAAAAATGATTTAAGGGAACTTATTCATAGTGCGGAAATGATTGCCGGTGCTGAAATAAGGTGTACTGAAGAATACACTGTTAATATGCTGATTTTTAAAATAAAAGAAATTCTTGCAGTCAGGAATCATCAACCATTACCGGTTCCTGTACCTAAAGTATGTAGCTTTACCCCTTTATATATAGATATGGGTGATCCGATTGCCTTAACAAGACCTGTGACCATAAGTGGCTATTCTTTTCTTTCCGGAAACTTCAAATTATACCATTGTCTTACTACAGGAAGTAATATTGATGTTACATCTTATATGACCGTAAATACAGATTACACAATGACAGTTGACATTTCAAGAATACCATTTGGGACACAAAGTCAATTTCTAAAAATTACAAGTGGAACTGATAATTTCTTTTCAATAAACATTACTCAGGCTCCGCCACCTATCTGCGATAAAAGGTCGGAAGATATAACTTTGACTCCGGTAATACTTATTGCCGATCACAAGAAACACCCTAATGCTTCAAGAAAAGGAGATGCAGAGTTCGATGGTAACGGACCATGTATGAAAATGTGGGTTCGGTTATACTTAAAAAACAATAATACCGAAATATGGTATGATGCTTATATTAAAGCTTTTGAATGTCATGATGATCTTGACCACTGCTGTTATGATTATACTTACGGAGATGTTACTAAAAGTGGATATCTTAAAACTGTTAATCCGGGCTGGAAAATAAACAGAATTTTATCAAGTACTTACTGCTATTTTGAATACATTGATTCTAACACTGATCCTGAAACAAAAACCGGAGAAGCTCCTGTGTTAAACTGGCAGATAATCGGTGATACAGGCGGAGATGATATCAATGGAGATACAAGGGTAACAATTGAGTTCAGACCACTACCTGTTGAATTAATACAGACAACAGGAGGTTGTGTCCCCAATTAGAATTGGGGGTCAATGCTTCCAGGCTGTACGTCAGAACAGGAACATAATCGGATAAAGATGACGTTCCATATTCACGCTATTCATAATCTACAATATATCTGAAGTTATTCATCAACCCAGCAATTTTGGCCTGATGGAATTTTTAGAATAAATTTCAGATTACCCTGGTTGTTGTTGAGCAGGTGGTTTATTGGGTGTACTTGTAGTGGTTGTTAATGGTCCTTTCCATAGGAGTTGGTTCTCAATATTCCTGTGGAGTTTATATTTTATTATATGCTGATCCGGATCTGACCTTCCGATAATATCAATTTTCTCCCTGTCAACATTACCTAGTCCTGCTGCTGCCAGATAATTAAGGTATCCCACATTCTCAAGTGGTATTCCCATAAGCCTGCTGCACATACTATCTACAGCTACTACATCTTCACCTGCAAGGGCAATCCTGTGATCGACAGGGGTTCCACCCGAAGGGCCGTCTCCTTCCATCCCTTCAACACCATCTATAATAGTAAAATCCGGACGTACATGCTGTCCTAACAGGAACATATTATAATGAAGAAAACGTGAGCCACCGGAATGCATTCTGCTTTTGTAGTGGCCGCCAGCGTTTCTGTCTGTTTTAACAAGGGGAGCTCCCATAACAATATTCTTGACTCCTGCAGTCATCACCACTGCGTTATGAGTCTTAAGTCTCGATATAGAAATGATATAATTATTCGGATCAACATAAGTGTCGGCAACCTGTATCTTCTCCTGGTGAAGATCGCTGTCTATGATGAAAAAAGGAGTACCGTTGGTTGTATTCAGATCAATGAATCTGACATTATACTCTTTCTCCAGGTCAAGATATCCATAGTTCTTAAATCCCGCGGCCGAATCAACAACAGAGCTTGATTCAGCAATAATAATCTGCCCATTGTAAATAGGCTTCATATACTCAAGAAGGCCACGCAATGCATCTACATGAGTGGCACAAAGTGGCACATCAGTCCTAACCATGTTAACCTTAAGGATAAGTTGTTTCCCTTTCAATCCTTTTCGGATCTCTGCTTCAAAAGGCTTTATTACCTCATAAAGCATCTGTTGTCTGTCAGTACCTGTAGTGAAAGCTACACTGCTATTACCACTTGTAAGCATCGGTTTAGGGGCAGGTTTCGTATCCTTTGGCTCTACAGCCAAAATATCAGAAAATCCACCGCTTAACATAGCCGCAGAACCAAGACCTATCATTTTGAGGGCATTACGCCTCCCAACAAGAAGGTGTTTCTCTGATGTTTTCATAATTTAAAATTTTATCTGCTTTTCAAATAAATTTAATAACTGTCAAAGGACTTCTTCACAATCACTATTTCAGGATGATTCAAAAAAGAAAATATATCTGTTTTAAGTGCTACCTTCTTATAAACCATTGGTTAACAAATTTAAGTTATCTTTCATGATAATGCAAACCACTTGGCACATAACCGTAAATACCTCCCATAGTTTTTCTGGTATAAACACATTCTCTTTTTGGGTTACTTTTCTCTTTTGTTAATATCTTCATTTTCTGTCAATATCAGGATCAACAGACCTGGGAAAAAGTTTTTCAACTCCAGACCCGGACCATCAAGCATGTTAACATGGTTATCAAGTTTATTATCGTAACTGCTCAAAACTCTTCTACCATCTGACAATGGCCAAAGCAGATGGCAGTTGTTTTAATGAAATCATCCGAATAGAAAAACTGATCCGGGAAGATCAGGTACAGATAAAATATTATAAAACCTGATTTTTTTAAGGATGAGTTAATTAGTAATATAAAGGTTTCTTAAAAACCCGTGAAATAATACTGAAAAATAGCATAAATAAACCTTATGCCAAATCGTTCAGGGCTTCCAGTACCAGACCTGCGTGCATCAAAGCTGGTCCACCACCCATCAGGACGGCAACCCAGGCAGCTTCCATTATCTCTTCACTCGTGGCTCCTTCTTTAAGAGCTTCATTGACATGGAAGGGAATACACCATTCACATTGTTGTGTAATTGAGATGGCAATAGCCATAAGTTCTTTTGTCTTTGCAGTCAGAACATTCTCTTTTTCAACTGCCCCCAGCAAACTCATGAAGCTTTTCATGCTTTCAGGATTAAGCTCACCAAATTTCTTCATCCATGTCTGGACTCTTTTCAATTCATCTTTTGCATTCATAATTTATCCTCCTATTTATTAAGTAAACAAACAATTCCAATAATTGTTTGTCTTATCCCCCTGGATAAGGGTATAGCAATATTATCAGATTTCCCCTTAATAAATCAAAAAGAAAAACTGAAAACAAATCACAACTGCCATCATCAATTATTCTCAACTACTTTCCTTTTCCAATTGGAGGAAAGCCGAAAAAAGAGATATCTATTTATCCATTAGTGGCTTAAAGGGTCATATTACAGATTGTTTCAGGATCAGGGTCGAAATCTTATTCCTGATTCCCGTTCTTTAATAAACTCCCTTATAAATTCTTTAGAAGGTGTCATCGCAGGATTATCGTAAAATTTCTCCATGTTATCAATATTATCCCTAAGCCATTGATCGAACATTTGATGCATCTCTTCTGTATACGCGCCATCTGCCTGAGAAGCCGTGATCCGGCCTTCAGCAAGTTGAAGATGTGCCCACCTGTCAAGTAAGCCAGACTTTTCTGCTTCGACAACGATTTGTTCTGCCATATGAGGAGGTATGAAAAGTACTCCCTCTTGTTTAGCTAGTACAACATCGCCAGGCATCACGGTTACATATCCAATCTGAATGGGAAGATTTCGGCCAACTACCATATATGGTCCAATCCCTCCACTTTCAGGTCTGAAATCACGAACAAATAAATTGAACCCTTTATCATCTATTTCCATGCATCCTTCACGGTCGCGAACAGTACCACGGATAATAGCACCATTTCCTGATCGTTGCCAGATCGAATTCCCCAGATTATCTCCGACATGAGAATTATCCATCATACCCTCACAAAAATTTACCACATATACGTCCCCCTTCTCCAATATATCAATCGCATAAGTTCCACCTACCCTGCGTAATCCTTCTTTTTGTCCCTGTTGCTGGATTGCTGCATTAACATCCGGTCGCCCAGGCAGTGTTTGCATTGTTACAGCTCTTCCGCAGATAGTAACATCTTCATACATTTTTTTAAATTCCCCATAATAACAATATTTAGGACCATAATCAACAGTCACATGAGCCCCAGCGGACATATCCTTTGGCAATTGTATATCGACTCTTTGTCTATGAATAGTTTGCCATGCGACGGACAGTGGTACATATTTCATTCTTCTGATAATATCATCCGAAACTTTTGGACGACCATCAGGGAAACGCTCTCCTTTCCAAAGAGGGGTATACTGTATGATCTCATCTCTTGTCATGTTTAAGGGTTGGCTTCTGACAGTAGAATCAATACAGGAAACGGCTAAAACTAAAATAATGAATTTTAACAAATTAATATTTCTCGTTTTCATAAATAGATTTTTTGTAATTTTTTAATAACTTCAACAAGTAATTGATATATTTTTCCACTATTATCCGACTAAATCAGGAATATCACAGTTTTACACTACAAAGGCCTGATATTCAATCTCAATATTTTTGTTTATCAAAATCACCTCCCCCTAAAAAAGTAAGCTAAGTTGTAAATTAGGTG
>JAAYDB010000184.1 GCA_012729475.1 Bacteroidota bacterium | reverse complement strand
TAGAGGACTTGTACAAAATAGCTGAAATCCTTGATGTTGAAGTCAAAGAATTATTAATTGAAAGAAAAGCGCAATAATGGAAAACGAAACTAAAAATATTTTTGAAAATGGAGCGACTTGGCTTCGGGCTGATTTCCATTTGCACACAAAGGCAGATAAAGAATTTTCGTATACAGGTAACGAGAATGATTTTTGCCGACTTTATGTTGAGAAACTTAAAGAACAAAATATCAATACTGGAGTCATTACCAATCATAATAAATTTGATAAAAATGAATTCGTTTCCTTAAGAAAAAAAGCAATAAAAGAAGGTATTGGATTGTTTGCAGGAGTTGAGTTCTCATTAAAAGAAGGAATTCACATTTTAGTTGTTTTTGATGATAAATGGTATCAGGGTGAAACAGACAATATCAATAAATTTTTGGGAAATGCTTTTTATGGCATTGCTAACTATGACAAACCTAATTACCCAAATTCAAACTTCAATCTTAAAGAAACGGTAGACGCATTAGATAAAATCGGATACGATTACTTTATTGTTTTGGCTCACATTGACGACACCAATGGATTATTTACGGAGTTAAGAGGTAGAACACAAGAGGATTTTGTAATGCAAGAATCATTTAACAGGGTATTGGCCGTTCAGAAAAGCGCAAATCTTGAAAATTACAACAAACTTTGTCAATGGCTGAATAGAAAGAGTAAAATAGCTTGTGTTGAAGGTTCAGATAATGCTCATGGAGGCATTGAGGCTATTGGGAAAGGAAAGGTTACTTATATAAAATTAGGGGATTTTAATTTTGAAGCTCTAACTTTTGCATTAACGGATAGTGAATACAGAGTTTCACGGAAAGACAAACCTGAAATAAAAAATGCTTACATCAAATCAATTGCATTTGAAGGTGGTTTATTAGAAGGAACAAGAATTGATTTTTCACCTGAACTAAACAATTTAATCGGAATCAGGGGAAGTGGGAAATCATCGTTATTGGAAGTTTTACGCTATGTTCTTGGAATCTCGCTGCCTATTAATGCCGCTGACCCGGATTATAAAAATTCATTAGTAACCCGTTCAATGGGTAGCGGAGGAAAAGCTATAGTTACCATAGTCAACAAGCAAAATGAAGAATATAGGATAGAAAAACTATATGGTCAAAAAGAGGATATTTACAAAAATAACATACTACAACCAGGAATTTCTATAGAAGCTACAGGCTTTAATTCCCCTATTTACTTTGGACAAAAAGACCTGTCGAATAAGGGAAAAGATTTTGAAGGTGATTTAATTCAACGGTTAATTGGAACAAGATTGAAATCAGTTCAAGTTAAAATTGAGCAAAAGAAAAGAGAGGTTGAAAACATAATATCAGAATTAAAAAAACTTCAAAATTTAAACGACTTAAAAAAAGAAACAGAAGCTCAAATTCAAAACTCGAAGCATCAGCTTAATTTCTTTAAAGAAAAAGGCGTTGAAGATAAGTTGAAACAACAAACACTATTTGATTCAGATATTTCTAAACTGGTTCAAAATGAATCAACTGTCAGAAGTTATTTAAGCGAATTGGCATCTATAATTTCTAATCATGATTATTTTTTCCAACAAGAAATTACAGGTTCAGAAATTAATAAAGAATTATTTGAAGAAGCAAAAAAAATCATTCAAGAATTAAAAATTGAGTTTGAAAAACTAAAAACGGTACAAAAAACTTCTTTACTAAGTCAGAAAAAATTAAAAGAGGTTATCGCAAAAATTAATATTAAGAAAGAAGGATTAAAGGAAGAGTTTGCTAAGATTAAACGAGAAATAAATACTGACACTATTAACCCAGATAATTTTCTGAACTTGAACAGGCAAATAGAAACAGCACTTTTGAAATTAAAGGAAATCGAAAAATCAGAGAAGAGAAGAAGCGATTTACAAACTAATTTATTAGAACGTCTTACTGAACTTGATAATCTTTGGCTTGAGGAATTTAATGTTCTCAATAAAGAGGTAAAAAGAATCAATGAAGCAGAAAGTAAAATTTCAATTGACGTTGAATTCAAAGGCAGGAGGGATAAACTCACCGACAAGATGAAACAGGTTTTTAAAGGCACAGGCATTCGAGAAACAGCTTATCAAGAGATTGAAGCTAACTATAAAGACTTCATTCAGATTTACAAAGACAACAGTAAATTGGATGACATATTGAATGAAAATCATTTAGTTGATTTTAAAAGAAGATTTTCTGAAAATCTGGAAGACTTGCTCGCTTTTAAAGTGGAAAATAAAATAGTCATTCTTTACAATGGAAAATCGTTGGACAAACATTCTCTGGGCCAACGAGCATCGGCATTGATTCTTTTCCTGTTGGCTCAAAGAGAAAATGATGTATTGATTATTGACCAACCCGAAGATGATTTAGATAATCAAACCATCTATGATGAAGTAATAAAAGAACTAAAGAAAATAAAAGGTAATATGCAATTTATCTTTGCAACCCATAATGCCAATATCCCTGTGCTTGGTGATAGTGAAAAAGTTGTTTCGTGCAGCTATGATGAAAAGAAAATCACAGTGCATTCTGGAACTATTGATAATCACCAAACACAACGGTTTATTGTCGACATAATGGAAGGCGGAGATGAGGCATTTAACCGCAGGAAAAATATTTACAGTATTTGGAACATTGAAAAAATAAAATCAATATGAACGCATTAGAATTATTAGATATAATTAGCACTGGCGAGACAAGTAAGGTGCAGTTTAAAGAAACTTTGCCGAGCCCGGAAAGTATGAGCAGGGAAATGGTTGCTATGGCTAACTCCCTTGGTGGAATGATATTGATAGGGATAAAAGATAAAATAGGAACAGTTATTGGCTTAATGCAGGAGCAGATTGAATACGCTGACCGAAAAGTTGCCGAATTTGCAGACAATCTGAAACCGCCAATCTACCTTGCAACAGAAGTAGTAAAAATTGAAGAGGATAGCGGGACTAAAAATGTATTAATAGTCCATATTAATGAGGGGATAAACAAGCCATATAAAACGGCACAAGGCGAAATATATGTGAAACAAGGTTCAAACAAACGTCTTTTAACCGATAATGCAGAAATCATGCGATTGTTTCAGCACAGTGGAAACCTACTTGCAGACGAAATGGAAGTACATGGAACCTCTATTGACGATGTAGATGAAAGAAGATTTTCGGATTATTTCAAAAAAGAATTTGAAAAAACCTATGAAGAAAAAGGCCTTACATTTGAACAGGCTCTTAAGGCAAAAAGAGTATTAAGAAATAATCAGTTGACACTTGCAGGTTTACTTTTTTTTGGTAAAGACCCACAAGCTGTTAAACCAGCATTTACTATAAAAGCAGTTTCCTATTTCGGGAATGATATTGAAGGCAATCAATACAGAAGCAAGCCAAAAGATTTGATTGGAACCATTCCTGAACTTTTTGAAAAGGGTATTGATTTTTTGAACAACAACTTAGATTTTATTCAGTCAGGCGAAAGTTTTAATGCACAGGGTAAACTTGAAATTTCAAGTATTGCACTTGAAGAATTATTGCAAAATGCTCTTGTTCATAGAGATTATTTCAAAAATTCACCCATTAGAATGCTCATATTTGACAACCGTGTTGAAATTATCAGTCCCGGAAAGCTGCCAAACAGTTTAACCGTAGAAGATATAAAGTATGGTAATCCTGTAATAAGAAACAACCAACTGGTTTCATTTAGCACTCATACATTGCCATTTAGTGGATTGGGTTCTGGGGTTAAAAGGGCTTTAACCGAACAACCAAATATTGAATTCATTAATGACATAGAAGGTGAACAATTCAAAGTCATTATTCCGAGACCTGAAAAAAAATAACAAGTCACTATGCCAGCCCTTCTCAGCCACACACATTGCCAAGCCCCACATGCCAATGCTAAAACCAAAGCTTGTCAAAGAGTGTGTCTGTCCAACCGCACGGACGGAAAAATAAACAACGAAGGCACAACACACAATATAGCCAATAAGGGTTTCAGTGGTTTGCGAAGGTTTGTAGACCGCTTCAACTTTTTGTGTAACTTGACAGGTAATCGCTCGAAATCCCTTACTGGCCATATTGTCAAACGTTAGGCCACATTGAACGACTACCACAGCGACAGTGGTTAACTGATTTAAAATTGCTATATTTGAGGCTAATAATGGACTGATTAATGAGTGACAATAAATCAAATATTGATGTTGACAAAATTGTAAAACATTGGATTGAGACATCGGATGATGACTTAAATACCATGTTGACTTTATTTAACTCAAAATCATTCATTTGGTCATTATTTCTAGGACACATTTCAACCGAGAAGTTACTTAAAGCTCTATATGTTAAACGATTTAGAGAACATGCACCTTTCACGCATAATTTGTACAGATTGGGAGAGCTAATTGGATTAGAAATGTCGGATGAATATTCTGACTGGTTCGATGAGATTACTTCGTTTAACTTGAATGCCAGATACGATGAATATAAAAAGGAGTTTTACAAATTGTGCACTCCTGAATATACCCAAGCCTGGATTGAGAAAATCAAAACTATTCGGACATGGATAAAAGAGATGCTTTAGAAATTGCAATTAAATATGCTAATGCTGTAAAATCAAAGTATGATTTTGTAAAAATTATTCTTTTTGGTTCTTACGCAAAAGGCAATTTCCATGCAGATAGTGATATTGATATTGCAGTGATTTTAAAAGATTACAACAACCTGATTGATATACAATTGGATTTGATGCGTTTAAGGAGAAAAATTGACAGTAGAATTGAACCACATCCATTTAGAGAAAAAGATTTTGATATCACAAATCCGATTGTAAACGAGATTATTAAATACGGACAGGACATCAAAATCAACGTGGCCTAACAACCGGTCATACGCAATGCAAGGTGCTGTGCCTGTTTTATCGCAGCTCATTTAATAAAACATGCAGTAACACGACAAGTTAGCGCTTTGAATCCCGCACTGGCATACCGGTGAACGTTATGCGTCATTCCCCACATCAGAGTAACCGATTAATTTTTGTAAGCATTCGGTCTTATACGTGTATCCGTCCTACGAACTCCATCTTTTTTGATGGCAGCTTAGTTCGTAGCTTTGGATCATGAGAAAAATCCAACGACACACCCAGGCTGAGATGTTCGCTCACGTGGAGGCCTGCAGGAAGAGTA
>JAAYDB010000033.1 GCA_012729475.1 Bacteroidota bacterium | reverse complement strand
GAAGAACACCTGAACAGATCAAAATCCTCTTTGCTTAAAAAGTGATCCCGTACTTTCAGATATTTTTCTAATTTGCCTGAAAGGCACAACGGACATTTATCGTAATGCACCATATATTATAGCACAGTCATTTTTTTCTTAGTTTTACTACAAGAGCTCCTGCCAGCAGAAGGATCAGAATAATTGAACTGGCCAATGATACTCTGTTCCCGTAATGATATGAATCAGGCTCAAATACAAACCTTATTTCATGGGTTCCTTCAGGAACGGTCATAGCTCTTAAGACATAATTTGCTCTGAAATGATCAGAAGCTTGTCCGTCTATAAAACATTTCCATCCCGCAGGATAGTATATTTCCGAGAAAACGACCAGTTTTTCTGATGAGGCGGAATATTTATATACAAGTTCATTAGGTTGGTATGATAACAGTTCAATAGTATCATTTTCTGTTACAGGATATGATGATTTAGTAATCTGATCTTTAAAAAGAGTATTAATTACTGCTTTTTTCCGCGGGTCAATAGTGTTGAGGCTTATTATTTCTTCGTTGGCATCGTTTACCATTACCGCTTCCTCAACAAACCAGGCATTGCCCATGGCTTTTGAATTGATCAGCGGCTGAGCTTCGGGGTTGTAAATTATATATTTTGCATTTAACATATTAAGAGTTCGTGCAGAGTCATAAACCGGAAGTAATTCATCAGTAGTAGTTGCATTGATAATTGCTTTTTGTATCATGTCGCATTCCTTGTAAAGGGAGGAATCGATCAGTTCCTGATATCTTCTTATCTTGGCTCCATGGTATCCGCCTATTGATTTGTGGAAGTAAGATGTTGGTGTGTTATCGCTAAAAATTGGTGCTGCCAGGTTAAGAACCCTGTAGCAGGAAGGATCCTGCAGGATAGCTGCATCAGCTACGGAAGGGGTCAGTGTCTTATTTATTGAAACAGGTTTTTCAAATCTGTCAGCATTCAGATATCTTTTATCGGCAGTCCACAGATCAATAACAATAAGCAGTGCTGTAACAATAAGCATGTGTTTTTTCTTTATTTTACCGGAAAGAAAGCCAAATAGTGCTGCGGATGCCAGCAGGATAAAAATAAGCGACCTTATAGCATCTCCTATCAGTAATGATTTTCTGTCGGCTATCATTGCATTTTTAAGCCAGTCAGGATATGCTTCTTCGTAAGGATTGAGGAAGGATCCTGCGATGCCCGGAATAATAATAACAAGCAATATGAGACCGGATAATATCAATGTTATTATTTTCAATGCTTTTAGTAGATTCTTCTTATTCTGTTTTTCCTCAAGAATATTCTTTAGTGCTAGTATTCCAAGCAGTGGGATACAAAACTGTGCTATAATCAATATCATGGTGACTGCCCGGAATTTATTATAGCCAGGGAAAAAATCAATGAAAAAATTTGTCAGGGGCATGAAATTTTTCCCCCAGGCAAGCATTACTGATAATATGGTTGCTATAAGCAACCACCATTTCTCTCTTCCTTTTACAATAATGAGGCCCAGAGCAAAAAGGAAGATGACCACAGCTCCTGTATAATGCGGCCCTTCTGTTATAGGTTGAGGTCCCCAGTACTTATATAGCTGTCCGGCGGCTGAGGCGGCATTGTTTTGTCTGAGGGCATAAACGGTTTTTGAATCTCTGTCGAAGGGAGCACTGGATCCCCCTTTGAAATTAGGAATGAGCATATTGAAAGTTTCCCCAATACCATAACTCCATTGTACTATATAATCACGATCAAGGCCTGATGATGCATTACCGGTCTCTGTTGTCAGTTCAGATTTCCCGCGTATGGAATATTTCCCGTATTCATAGGTATTGTAAAGAAATCCGAAGTTTATGCCTATAGCCAGAACAACAGGTATAATGATTATAAGAGATGTTTTAATGAATTTCGGAACCATCTTTTCCTTTACTGAATAAATAAATTCAATAATTATAAATACCAGAATACACATCATTGCATAGTAGGTGACCTGAGGATGATTTGCCATAATTTCCAGTGAAAGAAAGACTGCAAGAAGCAAGGCCCCTTTTATAGCATTATGCCTGTAGGAATAATAAATACTGCCCAATACGGGCGCCATATAGGCAAGTGCCATTGCCTGGGTGTTATGGCCGGCTGCAAGTATCTGGAACAGGAATGATGAAAGACCATAGGCCAGTGATCCTGTAATTGCCAGCCATGGATTAACACCAAAGGCAAGAAGCAGGATATAGAATCCTGTCATGGCAAGGAAAACTGCAGCCACAGGTACTTTATAAGCTCTGAGGGCAATATCGAGAGTCTTGAAGAGATTACCCGGATACTTTGTAGATATAAGGTAAGCCGGCATACCGCTGAACATTGAGTTGGTCCAGAGAGCCTCTTCCCCTGTTTTTTCACGGTAATCAACAATCTCTTTGGAGCTGATCCTGAATACCATTGAATCATTTGCCCTGAGTATCTTGCCTTCAAGAACAGGGTAGAAATAAAGAAAAGAGATTACAGTAAAAATCACTACTGCACAGACATGGGGGAATACAGCTTTAAATTTCATGGAATATTTTATTCGTTTAAAATTTTTATTTGATCATCCCTTTGGACAACAAAAATATACAATTAGCGGAGAATAAAAATCCGGTATTATTTTATCCGGTATCATTCAAGGTCCTTAAAATCCTTCAATGATTGCAGGTTTTTTCTGAAATTTCTAATATTAATCCACTTAAGAGTAAAGGCTCTTATAGCCTGCAGTTCGACAGGCTCATAAAAATTAAAAAGGTAAAGTAGAAATGGAAAACCGGCAATACATCCTGCTTTTATTATAAATCTGGGGAAAAAAGGTATCTCTGTCATTAGTAATCCGGAAAAGGCAATCAGACCTCCAGTAAAGAACAGTGTCATTATTTTCTTTACTTCATAGGGAATATATAATTCTTTCTGGGAAAAGTAGAAATTAAGAAGCCAATAAATAAATTGTGTGATTATAGTCGCAACAGCAGCCCCGGTGATATCCCAACGGGGAATAAGAAGCAGGTTCAGAACTATGTTAATCACACAGGCTATCACAACATTAATGCCAATGATCTTAGTTCTCTTTGTGATGATTAGAGCATAACTGCTTGTTTCTCTCATGTTTATAAAAAAGACAGAAAGGGATAGTAAAGGCACCAGATAGAAAGATTCCCAATACTCACGGGATCCTGTAATAAACTTTATGACTTCAAATGAAAAAAGTGATATAATAATAATTCCCGTCATCAGGACAAAAGAAGAATACAAAAAAGCTTTTGAATAGAACCGCTTATTGTCCGGAGAATCCATTTTACGTAATGCCAGAGGAGTGAGAGCCATTTTGATTGAATCGACAATAACCAGTTTCAGAACGGATGATATCTTATAGGCAAGAGTGTAGATGGCAACATAATTAAGAAGAGCAAGTGAATTAAGTGAATATCTGTCAATAACTGTCAGGGCTGCTGCAGCAAAATTGGCAAGCATTATGGGGAAACCATATTTACTCATTGACTTGAAGATGGGAAAGTTAAAGAATACTCTACAGTTTCTTATTGTATAAATCGATACAAATAATACTAATAATCCGTTACCAATGAGCTGGGCCATATATATTCCCTTAACTCCTGAATGCCTGAATACAATAAGATAAACAGTAAGGAACAGGACGATCAGCAATTTTGACAGGTTAGTGACAGTAAAAAGAAGGGATTTAGACTGAAGCCGCATCAATGTATTGATAATATTATTTATCGATTGAAGTGCTGAAGCCAGTATCAATAGTCTGAGTGTTCCGCTCCATTGTATATCACTGAAGATGATGCTGGAAAGCTTATCAGTCAGGGGAAGGAAAAACAGGCAAAAGAGAATACTGACAAGTAACTGGATCATCAGGGACATAAAAAAGATACCCTTCTGATTGTTTTTATGTTTTTTATCCCAATACCACCTCATAAGACTCTGTGGAAGTCCTGACGCCATCACAGAGATCATTATCAGGCCGGTAATGTCAAGTACTGCTATAATACCAAACTCATCAACAGAAAAATATTCAGGATTTGTATAAAGTGGGATAAGGATAAATCCTATAACTTTTACGGCAATATTTCCCATACCGTAAATAAAAGTATCTTTTG
>JAAYDB010000032.1 GCA_012729475.1 Bacteroidota bacterium | reverse complement strand
ATTATGATAACTTTACGGGATATTTATGTTGAAAAAATAAACAGGCATCTTTCTTCTTATCAGAAAGATTTTATGATCACATGGTTTGCACATGATTCTCAGTAAGCTCTTATATCTCTACCTTCCATATAGTTAATAAAAGACTGATTAGCCACCCTGTTACCTCCCTGAGTGGGGTAATCTCCTGTAAAATACCAATCTCCTGTGTGGTCCGGACAGGCCTTGTGCAACCCTTCAATCGTCTGAAAAATAATGATTAACCCGGCATTAATATCTTTTGTTTTTAGCATAGATGATATTTTTGCTGATATTTCGTCAGGACAAAAAGGCTTGTAAATTTCTTTCACAATATTTCTGATCTTTCCAGCAGGTTTCTTGTTTTCATTAAGAGCTTTATGGTAGAGATCTTCAAGCAGGGAGTACTTTCCTGTATCTTTTAGCAGTTCAACAGTTGCCCGGAAAGCTATCAGATCGCCGAGTTTTGCCATATCAATTCCGTAACAATCAGGATAACGTAATTGGGGAGAAGAAGAAAGGATCACTATTTGTTTGGGCTCAAGTCTGTCAAGAATTCTGATTATACTGTTTTTCAGAGTCGTTCCTCTTACAATTGAATCGTCAATAACAACAAGATTATCCACACCTCTTTTTATTACTCCGTAAGTAACATCGTAAACGTGGCCTACCAGATAATCCCTGCTATTATCCTGTGAAATAAAAGTCCTTAGTTTTACATCCTTTACAGCTATTTTTTCCACACGCGGTCTCTGGTTCATCAAAGAAGTGAGTTCTTCTTCCGACATGAAGCCCTTTTTCTTAAGGATCTCTTCAGTTTTTCTGTGGTTAAGATAATCTTCAACTCCTTTTATCAGGCCGTAAAAAGCTGTTTCTGCCGTATTAGGGATATAAGAAAAAACCGTATTCTCAATGTCGTAATCAATTGCCTTCAGAATGTTACCGGTAAGTAATTCCCCCAGTTTTTTTCTTTCCCAGTAAATATTTTTATCAGTTCCCCTTGAAAAGTATATCCTCTCAAAAGAGCATTTACGGACTTCAGTTTCGTCTCTCAGGCGATTCACAGAGGTCTCGCCCGTAGCTTTGATAATAACAGCATGTGCCGGAGGCAATTCAGGAACATCATTGCTTTTGACATTGAATATTGTCTGAATGACTGGTCGTTCAGAAGCCACTACAACAACTTCGTCATCAATATAATAAAAAGCAGGTCTTATTCCTGCCGGATCTCTCATTACAAAAGCATCTCCATGGCCTACCATACCAGCCATCACATAGCCTCCATCCCAGTTTCGGCTAGCTTTTGAAAGGACAGTCACGAGATCCAGATCATTTTCTATCAGAGGAGATATCTGTTGCTTTGTATAACCCTTTTCCTTGTAATGCCGGAATAATCTTTCATTTTCTTCGTCAAGTCTGTGACCAATATTTTCCAGGATGGTCACTGTATCCGAAAAATCCACAGGATTCTGACCCAGTTCAATAAGGTCGTTGAACAATTCTCCTACATTTGTCAGATTAAAATTACCGGCCATTACAAGATTCTTTGATTTCCAGTTATTCTCCCTGCTCACCGGGTGAACATAATCAATTCTGTAATTACCATAAGTCCCGTATCTCAGATGACCGAGATAAACATCACAGATAAAAGGTATATTTTCTCTGACATATTCAATATTTGTTGTTTGTTCGCGGCTTGCAGCAGTTATCTTCTCAATATCTTCGTATATTAATCCGAATACCTCTTTCAACGGATCCTCCCGGTTTGATCTTTGTCTGTAAATATACCGGTGTCCGGGAGGCATTTTTAATTTTATCCCTGCTATTCCTGCCCCGTCCTGCCCCCTGTTGTGTTGTTTCTCCATCATGAGGTACATTTTATGGAGGCCATAGTCCCATGAACCATATTTATGAAAATAGTATGACAATGGTTTGCGTAGTCTTAACAAGGCAATACCACATTCATGTTTAATATTTTCACTCATAATTATTTGTCGATACGATCAGGGAAATTTATCGTTGTAGGTATCCAATATGCATTTGGAAAATCTTCACGGATCCTCATAAGGTCTTTATAACACTCTATCTTTGTACGGTAATCACCAACCCTGACAATGAACCAGCCCGGTTCCTGATAATCCGGATAAGATGGAATTTCCGGAAATTTCTCAATGAACTCAGCTCTTGTCTTTGCTGATTCTTCTCTTGCATTCCTTACAGAACTGTAATAAATCTGTATTCTGTATCCCTCCATTCCCAGTCGCCCGGCAGTTTGTGTCTTACTGCGGGCCATTATATATCTGCTCACCAGAGTATCTATAGCCTTGTCCTGTGTAATACTGAGCTGGCCTGAATGAATATCGCTGCGTTTAAAAAGATCAGGTGTTTTTATAAAAGCCTGTGAATAACATATATCTGCCGATAACAATGTGAGTGTAAGAAATAAAATGCTTTTTAATGACATGCTTTTAATATAAAGTTTTATTGGCAGAATAGTTAACGTAAATTTCTCTTCCTTTCTTGTTCTACAGGAAGAGATTATTATCATAAAACAAAACAGAGAAATCTATTCAAGTGCGGCCTCCAGTTCTTCAGTCATTTCCAGATTATGGTAAACACTCTGAACATCATCATCATCCTCAAGCGTCTCAATAAATCTCAAAACTTTTTTTGCTGATTCTACATCCAGTTCTTTTGTATTGTTTGGGATTCTCTTCAAAGCCGATTCTTCCGGCTCTATTCCCATCTCAGACAATTTTTTGCTTATGTTCCCAAAATCTTCCATTGAACATGTGATAATAACATTATCATCGTCTGTTTCAAGATCTTCGGCTCCTGCTTCTATCATTTCAAGTTCCAGTTCTTCTACATCCAGTCCTTCTTTCCTGAGTGTAAAAATGCCTTTTCTATCAAATAGAAAACTAAGAGAACCATTAGTGCCCAGATTTCCTCCAAACTTATTAAAGACAGATCGTACAGAGGCCACTGTTCTGTTATTATTATCAGTAAGACACTCGACAAAAACGGCTATACCGTTAGGAGCATACCCTTCAAAAGTTGTTTCCGTATAGCTTACTGATTCCGAACCAACTGCTTTTTTGATAGCCCTTTCAATATTATCTTTCGGCATATTGACACCTTTGGCATTCTGAATAGCCAGTCTGAGCCTGGCATTTGCATCAGGATCCCCGCCTCCTTCTTTTGCAGCAATAATTATTTCCTTAATTATTTTGGTAAATATTTTACCGCGTTTAGCATCAACAGCTCCTTTTTTTCTTTTAATAGTGGACCATTTATTGTGACCTGACATACAATATCTTTTTATTATTCAGAATACAAAATTAAATATTTCTTCAAAACATCATTCATGTTGCATATTTTTGCAGAAAAAAAAAGCTAATTCAGTTCAGAAATACAAAAAAATCACCGAGTCTGGATATTTAAGATTGAAGTTCGAGCAGAAAGTACGGATGTGGCGGTGTGAGCTATTTACTGAAGAACCTTTATTATCCATAATCAGGCAATGCAAAATAAAGTATACATAGAGACTTACGGTTGTCAGATGAATGTAGCTGACAGCGAGGTTGCGGCAGCTATTCTCACTGATAACGGTTTCACTATTTGTAAGGATATTACCGAAGCTGACATAATTTTTTTAAACACCTGTTCCATACGTGAAAATGCTGAAAAAAGGATCTGGGGCAGATTTAAGTCTATCCGCTATCTGAAAAAGAAAAAACCTGATCTGCTTACAGGCCTTATTGGATGTATGGCTCAAAGACTTAAAGAAAAAATTCTGGAAACAGACCAGTTTATTGATATAATAGCCGGACCTGATTCCTACCGTCATCTTCCTTCTCTTATAGAAGAAGCTTCCTCAGGTCATAAGGCTGTTAACGTTATCTTATCCCGTGAAGAAACATATTCAGACATTTTACCTTTACGACTTGACAATAATAGTGTTACCGCTTTTGTTTCTATTATGAGGGGTTGTAATAATATGTGCACTTACTGTGTAGTTCCCTATGTCAGGGGAGTTGAAAGGAGCCGTAACCCCGATTCTGTTCTGGGTGAAATATCAGATCTCAGCGAAAAAGGTTATAAAGAAGTAACATTGCTTGGCCAGAATGTAAACTCCTATAAATGGACAGAAGGGAATAACATAATCAATTTCGCACAACTACTGGAAAGAACAGCTTTGGAAAATCCTTCAATGAGGTTCAGGTTTTCCACATCACATCCTAAAGATATATCAGACGACCTCCTAAGGGCAATCGCCCGGCACGATAATATCTGTAAACACATCCATCTCCCTGCACAAAGTGGCAGTAACCGTATCCTTAAACTTATGAACAGAGGATATACAAGAGAAGCATATATGGAACGGATCAGTGCAATCCGTTCAATAATTCCTGACTGTTCTCTCTCAAGCGATATTATAACAGGTTTTTGTACTGAAAACGATGAAGATCATCAGGATACTCTGGCACTCATGGAATGGGCAGAATTTGATTTTTCTTATATGTTCAGATATAGTGAAAGACCTGGCACGAAAGCCATAAGAAAACTAAAAGATGATATAACGGAAGATATAAAAACAAAACGCCTGAATGAAATAATCAATTTGCAAAACAAACTGTCAGTCAAATCAAAACGAAAGGATATTGGCAGGGTTTTTGAGGTTCTTTCAGAAGGGTTTTCAAAAAGATCTGAAGATTTTCTTTTTGGGCGTACATCGCAGAATAAGGTGGTTATCTTCCCGAAAGGAAATCTGAAGAAAGGTGATTTTGTCAAAATCCGTGTAAAGAACTGTACCTCGGCCACCCTGATTGGCGAAATTATATGAAATAAAAACTGTATTACAATTGTCTATATTATTAGATTACATATAATAAGAACACTTAATTTCAATATAATGAAGATAAAATATTTATTATTAGTAATTATTGCATTTGTATTATGTTCCGAAGCCGATGCTCAGAGACAGAGCAGGAAACGTACAGTTACCGGCACAGTGGTCGATTCTCAGAATAATCCTGTTCCTGATGCTTTAATAATGGCTGATGGGAAAGGCACAGGCCGGAAAACCAGAGATGATGGCTCATACAAGGTCAAAATTAAAAGAACCGTAGACAAACTGGGTGTTTTCACCCTTTTTGCAGGCCTCGTGGAAGAACCGGTTGAAGACAGGACCACTATCAATTTTAAACTCGACAATCTGTCTTCCAATAATACAAATGTCTCAGATGACGAAAACAACGAAGGAATTATTGATGCAGGTTACGGGGTTGTACGTAAAAAGAACAGGTTATCTCCCGGATCAAGGACTGATGTAAGCGGGAAACAATACACTACTTTCAATTCTATTTACGAAATGCTTCAGACAATACCCGGGGTTACTGTATCGGGAAATAATGTAACAGTAAGAGGAACAGGAACAATGGGCAATACAAGTCCTTTGTTCGTTGTAAACGGATCCGTCGTAAATTCAATAAGCGGTATTGATCCTAATATGGTGGAATCCATTGATGTACTTAAAGGACCTTCCGCTTCAGTCTATGGAGTACAGGGGGCAAACGGCGTAATACTTATAACACTCAAATAAATTCATTATAACCACATGACCTTTAAATCTTAAGCAAGCATATTTTAAATGTCTATAAAAGCGAAACGGGTAAAAAAGAAATAAATAAATACATTAAAGCTATGAAATTCCGATTATTACTACCTGTATTATTGCTCTTTATTGCTCTCAATGATTTGCCCGGACAGAAAGCCGGAAAAAAAGTGACTATTTCCGGTATTGTTGTCGACATTAACAATAATCCTGTCTCTGAAGCTCTTATCATGATCGATGGAAAGAATACCGACAAACGGACACAGAATGATGGTACCTATAAAATAAAAACCAGTACAAAATCAGATACTATCGGGATATTTACATTCTCGACCGGATTAAGCGAGCAACCAATAAACAACAGAACTGTCATAAATTTTGTTCTTGTAAATACTCCCGGACAGGATAATAATTCAGGCAATACTCCCGGTGAAGACTTGGTCAATGTCGGATATGGTACCGTAGATAAAAAAGATCTTACTGGCCCGGTCAATAGAATAGAGGGCACTGACAAAAATTTCAGCAACTACAGTAACATTTACGAGATGATCAAAGGACAGGTTCCCAATGTTGAGGTTAGTGGAAAAAGTATAAGGATACAGGGATCCAGTTCATTTATCGGGGCAAGCACTGAACCTCTTTTCGTTGTAGATGGTATTGTGTCCTCCTCAATAGACGATATCCCTCCAAGCCAGGTCAAATCAATTGAAGTCCTGAAAGGTTCTTCTGCGGCCATCTATGGTTCAAGGGGGGCAAATGGAGTAATTTTGATACGGCTTATAAGTGCCAGTGATATGAGGACAGATTAATCTTTCCCCTTCCGGGATATTTTAATCTGTAGTTCTTCAAGTTGCTTTTCTGAAATAACAGAAGGCGTATCAAGCATTACGTCCCTTCCTGAATTATTCTTTGGAAAGGCTATAAAATCACGTATTGAATCCTGATTCCCCATTATTGCAACCCATCTGTCAAATCCGAAAGCAATACCTCCATGAGGAGGAGCTCCGTACCTGAATGCGTTTAATAGGAATCCAAACTGAGCTTCAGCTTCTTCTTCGCTGAATCCCAACACCTTAAACATAAGTTTTTGAACAGAAGCATCATGTATTCTCACTGATCCTCCTCCTATCTCAACACCATTAATAACCAAATCATAGGCATTAGCTCTCACTTTTAAAGGATCAGACTCCATCAGGTCTAAATCTTCAGGTTTTGGAGATGTAAAAGGATGATGCATTGCATAGAACCTGTTCATCTCCTTGTCCCATTCAAGCAAGGGGAAATCCACAATCCACAAAGGTGCATACTGATTTTTAATCCTTAATCCCAAGCGGGTTCCCATCTCAAGACGCAGTTCTGAGAGTGCTGTCAGGGTAGGGATTTTCTCTCCTGATAAAACAAGTATCAGATCACCCTTCTTTGCATTTACAATATCTGCCCATTCAAAAATATCATCCGCTGAAAAATACTTATCTACAGACGATTTAATTCCTTCTTCAGCATATTTAACAAATACCAGACCCTTTGCTCCTATCTGGGGTTTTCTTACAAATTCTGTTAATTCGTCAAGTTGTTTTCTTGAGTAGCCGGAACACCCTTCCGCACAAATTGCCCCTGTATATTCAGCATCATCAAACATTTTGAATCCATGCCCTTTTACTGCTTGTGTCAGATCACTGATCATCATATTAAACCGTATATCCGGTTTATCAGTACCATATTTTTCAATAGCTTCACTGTAAGGCATCTTAGGAAATTGGCCTTCGAGATGGATCCCTTTTATTTCCCTGAATAAATGTCTGGCAAGACCTTCAAAAGTATCAAGGATGTCATCTCTTTCCACAAAAGACATTTCACAGTCAATCTGCGAAAATTCCGGTTGTCTGTCTGCTCGGAGATCTTCATCACGGAAACACTTAACCAACTGGAAATATCTGTCAAATCCCGATACCATAAGCAACTGTTTGAGTGTCTGAGGAGATTGTGGCAATGCATAAAATGTACCCGGCTGCATCCTGCTTGGAACAACAAAATCGCGTGCCCCTTCCGGTGTGGATTTGATAAGGACAGGTGTTTCTATTTCAATAAATTGCCTGGAATCCAGGTATTTCCGTACTTCCTGTGCCATTTTATGACGTAACAGAATATTATTCTTAACAGGATTTCTTCTCAGATCAAGATAACGGTATTTCATTCTGAGTTCTTCACCACCATCTGTCTCATCTTCAATTGTAAAAGGAGGTATTTCGCTTTTGTTTAAGATATTCAGCTCAAGCACTTCTATTTCAATTTCACCTGTAGTGATTTTTTTGTTTTTATTACTTCTCTCCCTTACCTTCCCTTTAGCCTGTACTACATATTCACGGCCTGTTTTTCTTGCCTGCTGGCAAAGAGAGGGATTGGTTTCCATATCAAAGACCAGCTGGGTTATCCCATAACAGTCGCGAAGATCAATAAAAGTCATTCCCCCAAGATCTCTTGATTTCTGAACCCATCCACAAAGCACGACATTCTCTTCAACATGGCTCATATTCAACTCTCCGCAAGTATGTGTCCTGTACATATTATTGGCTTTTTATCCGGACAAAAATAAGAAAATTTAGGTTCTGTAACAGCTAATAGAACTATATTGGTGTTTTCTTCTTAACTTTAAACTCATATATGAAGGAAAACTTAAAGGCCGAAAGAGAAAAATACATGCGTGCAGCCCTTGAGGAAGCTAAAAAGGCTTATGATAAGCAAGAAATACCTGTGGGAGCAGTTGTTGTATGTGATAATACCATAATTGCCCGGGGGCATAATTGTACCGAGACTCTGAAAGATCCTACAGCTCATGCCGAGATGCAGGCTATAACTGCAGCGGCAGACTGGCTGGGCGGCAAATATCTTACCGCTTGCACAATATACGTAACCCTTGAACCCTGTGCCATGTGTGCAGCAGCTATTGGCTGGAGCCAGGCTCCGGTACTTGTTTACGGGGCATCCGATGTAAAAAAGGGCTATACTTTAGTGTCCGCACAATTACTCCATCCAAAAACACGTGTAGTGAACGGCATACTGGCAAAAGAGTGCAGCGAACTAATAATCAGCTTCTTCAAGATGAAAAGATTGCGTAACTAATTCTTTTGTTATAAATATTCATAATTTAAAATACGGGCTATGACCTTTGATAACAGTAAGACTATCATCAATTTCAGGATCAGATTATTTTTTGCCACACTTTTTGCAATTACCTGGATAGCTCTTGCTTACCTCATTAAACTGATAAAATTCCCTCTTTTGGGAATTGATGATGGTATATGGACTTTGGTTATTATGGTCATCTGGGCGCTGATCGCTTTTATGCCAATGATCCGTAATTATCAGTATATTTCTTATTCAGATGATAACGAAAACATTGCTTTCAAATTTTTTAATGCAGGTATAACAGGAGGCAAAAAAAATTCTATTGAAATATACAAACCCACATTCGAGGGATTTGAAACTGAATCAAAACTCTTTGGTCTCAATACAAGTATTACCCTGTATCAGAAGACCAGTGCAGGAAAAGCAAAATTTCCACCTCTGTATATAACAGCGTTGACAAAAGACCAGAAAGCCAAACTCTACAGATCACTCTCTTCTTATATTCAGGATAAATAATCCTTTTTCATTGATTATTATTAATTATTTCTATTTTTTTGAACAGAAAAGAAAATAATTATAGTTTTGATTTTTTTTCTAAAACAAAATAATAAAACCCATGAATGTTGACAATTTAATGAACAATCTCGAAAAAAAACATCCTGGAGAAGCAGAGTACCTTCAGGCTGTCAGAGAGGTAGTTGAATCTATTGAGGAAGTTTATAATGATAATCCCCAGTTTGAAACTGCGAATATTATAGAAAGGCTTATTGAGCCCGACCGTATAATCACTTTTAAAGTACCCTGGACTGACGACGAAGGAAATGTAAAAGTGAACCTTGGATACAGAGTACAGTTTAATAATTCCATTGGCCCTTATAAAGGAGGTTTACGTTTTCACCCCAGTGTAAATCTGAGCATTCTTAAATTTCTTGGATTTGAACAGATATTCAAAAATGCTCTGACTACTCTGCCGATGGGTGGAGGTAAAGGAGGTTCCGATTTTGACCCCAAAGGAAAATCAAACTCCGAAATAATGCGTTTTTGTCAGTCGTTTATGCTTGAATTATGGAAGTACATAGGACCGGAGATTGATGTACCTGCCGGTGACATTGGTGTCGGAGGTCGTGAAATAGGCTTTCTTTATGGCATGTATAAAAGACTAAAAGGAGACCACACAGGCGTATTAACTGGAAAAGGAAGCAATTGGGGGGGGTCACTTATCAGACCGGAAGCTACAGGCTTCGGAGCTATTTATTTCGTTCAGGAGATGCTGGCCACAAAAAAGGAAGACCTGAAAGGCAAAACTGTTTCGCTGTCAGGCTTTGGCAATGTTGCATGGGGTGCTGCTCTTAAAGCTGCAGAACTTGGAGCTAAAATAGTGACAATATCCGGGCCGGATGGGTATATATATGACCCTGAAGGTATTTCAGGGAAAAAAATTGACTATTTACTTGAGCTGAGAGCTTCAAATCAGGATATAGTCAAACCTTTTTCATATGTGTTTGAAGGCACTCAGTTCCATGAAGGAAAACGTCCATGGGAAGTCAGGGCAGACATTGCCCTCCCCTGTGCTACCCAGAATGAGCTGAATGATGAAGATGCCCTTACTCTTATGAATAACAAGGTAATGATGGTAGCAGAAGTATCCAATATGGGTTGTACCCCCGAAGCAGTTGAAATCTTTAATAATAATGATATTATGTTTGCTCCCGGCAAAGCTGTCAATGCCGGAGGAGTAGCTACTTCAGGACTTGAAATGACACAAAACTCGATGAAAATGCGATGGAATTCCGGTGAAGTGGATGACCGGCTTCATGAAATTATGTGTAACATTCATGAACAGTGCATTAAATACGGCAAAAAGGATAATGGACATGTCGATTATGTAAAAGGTGCCAATATTGCAGGGTTTTTGAAAGTAGCTAATTCCATGCTCGACATGGGAATAATCTAAAGGGGCTGACTGCTATAAAAAGCAATGGTGTTTTTGAATTACATCATTGCTTTTTTTATTTTTGCATGTCTCAATCTTTGTGCTATGCCCCAAAATATTTCTCTGAAGCATAAAATTGCTTTGGGCCTTATCCCCGGAATAGGAGATATCAATGCCCGCAAACTGGTCTCATATTTCGGTAACATTGAAGCTGTTTTCAACGAACCATACAGGAACCTGATAAAAATACCGGGCATTGGCCCGGGGCTTGCAAAATGTATAAGCAATCGCACGTATCTCGACATAGCAGAAAAAGAAGTTGAATATGTAAACTCCCGAAAGATTAAGACATTTTTCTATCTTGACGACAATTATCCATACAGGTTAAAACAATGTGACGATTCTCCGGTAATGTTTTTCTACAGAGGGACCAGCGATCTTAATTCATCTAAAATTCTCAGTGTTGTTGGAACAAGGAACGCTACAACAAGGGGAAAAGAACTATGTGAAAAGATCATCAAAGATCTTGCAGCGGGATTTCCCGATCTAATAATTGTAAGCGGTCTGGCCTACGGTATTGATATAACATCTCACAAAGCAGCTATATCCAACAATCTTCAGACAATAGCCGTTCTGGGTCACGGATTTAAAACAATATATCCTTCTCTTCACAGATATACAGCCGAAGCCATGGTAAAAAATGGTGGCCTTCTGACTGATTTTATATCAGATACCCTTCCGGAAAGAAATAATTTTATCAGGAGGAACCGTATTATTGCAGGTATCTCAGATGCCACCCTTGTTATAGAATCAGGAATTAAGGGAGGCGCACTTATCACTTCCGATATAGCAGCTTCTTATAACAGGGATGTGTTAGCTGTACCGGGACGACCTGAAGATCAATGGTCGGCAGGATGCAATAATCTTATCAAATACAGCAAAGCAGCTCTTGTTGAAAACGCTTCAGATATAGAGTATTTCCTTAACTGGATACCAGAAAAAACAAAAAATAAATCCATCCAAAAAAGCCTGTTCACTGACCTCGATGACAACGAACGCTCTGTTTTTGAACTCCTTTCCCGTGAAAAAGAACTTACAGTTGATGTAATATGCAGATCCCTGTCTTTTCCCGTAAACAGGTTGTCTTCCATCCTTTTGCAAATGGAATTCAAAGGACTTATTAAATGTTATCCGGGTAATCTTTACAGAATTGTCTGAACAACCTGACTTAAAAATGCCTTGAATAACCCATTTTTTAATAACATTTTATATGAATTTGCATTCATAAATAATATTTTATTAATTTAAAGTATCATGTATCTATAGTTTTTATATTTTTACCTCCCTAAAAATTTTATAAACTTATACTTAATATTTATGGATCCAAGAGTACAACAATTTATGGCTATGATAAAAGCCAGGAATCCGGGAGAAAACGAGTTTCATCAGGCTGTGCAGGAAGTATCAGAATCACTTATTCCTTTTATTGAAGAAAACCCGAAATATAAGTATTCAAAAATCCTTGAGAGGATTGCTGAAGCTGAAAGGACTATTATCTTCAGAGTTCCATGGCTTGATGACAAGGGAGAAATCCAGATAAACAGGGGTTTCAGAATTGAGATGAACAGTGCCATAGGACCTTACAAGGGTGGTCTCCGTTTTCACCCCACAGTTAATCTGGGAATACTCAAGTTCCTTGCCTTTGAACAGGTTTTTAAAAACAGCCTGACTACTCTTCCTATGGGTGGTGGCAAAGGGGGCTCTGATTTTGATCCCAAAGGCAAATCAGACAATGAAGTAATGAGGTTTTGCCAAAGTTTCATGACAGAACTTTTCCGTCACATTGGAGCTGACACTGACGTTCCGGCCGGAGATATTGGTGTAGGCGGACGAGAAATAGGTTATCTTTTTGGTCAGTACAAAAGGTTAAAAAATGAATTTACAGGTGTTCTTACCGGAAAAGGTATTGAATGGGGTGGGTCTCTTATCAGACCAGAAGCTACAGGTTATGGGGCGACTTATTTTGCTCAGGAGATGCTTTCTACAGCAGGAGAAAGTATTAAGGGTAAAATTGTTTGTATATCAGGTTCAGGTAATGTGGCTCAGTATGCAACAGAAAAAGTTACACAACTGGGAGGCAAAGTTGTCACTTCATCTGATTCGAATGGCTTTATTTATGACCCTAAAGGTATTGATGCTGAAAAGCTTAGCTTTATCATGGAACTGAAAAACCTCAGGAGGGGAAGGATCAAGGAATATGCTGAGAAATTTGGTGTAGAATATTTTGAAGGCAACAGGCCCTGGGGTATAAAATGCGATATAGCAATGCCTAATGCAACTCAGAACGAAATTGATGAAGAGGATGCCAGAACACTTGTTAAAAACGGATGTATCTGTGTTACTGAAGGTGCAAATATGCCTTCCACTCCCGAAGCAGTTGAAGTATTTCATAAGGCAAAAATACTGTACGGACCAGGCAAGGCTGCAAATGCCGGTGGTGTTGCTACATCAGGACTAGAGATGACACAGAATTCGATGCGTCTGCCCTGGTCACGTGAGGAAGTAGATCAGAAACTTCAGGTCATAATGAAAAATATACATGCAACTTGTGTAATATATGGCAAAAACTCTGACGGTTATATTAATTATGTCGACGGAGCCAACATAGGTGGTTTTGTCAAAGTTGCTAATGCCATGATAGCGCAGGGTGTCGTTTGATGCAGTTAATAGATACGCATACACATATCTACCTCCCCGATTTTGATGCCGACAGGGATGATGCTGTCAATCGTGCAGTCAGTAAGGGTGTTATTAAACTTCTGATGCCTAACATTGATACCGGCTCTGTAAAGGCTATGCTGGCTGCATCTGAAAGATATAAAAATATCTGTTATCCTATGATTGGCCTCCATCCCACCTCGGTTAAAGAAGATTATCTGATACAACTGGAAAGCCTCAGAGAGACAGCCGCGCAACACAGTTTCATTGCTGTCGGCGAAATTGGTATTGATCTGTACTGGGACAAAACTTACCTGGAAGAACAAAAAGATGCTTTTTCAAAACAGGTTATCTGTGCCGTTGAGTCAGGGCTGCCCATTATAATTCATTCAAGGGATTCCATCCGGGAAATTTTTTCTATTCTCAGTCAGTTTAAAGGAGAAAAATTAAAAGGTATTTTTCATGCATTTTCCGGTGATGTCAATGATGCCCTAAAAGCAATTGAAATGGGCTTTATGCTTGGCATAGGAGGACCTCTGACTTTTAAAAACTCACGACTAAGCACAATTGTAAAGGAAGCAGGGCTGACCAATCTGGTTCTTGAAACAGACTCTCCTTATCTGACACCCGTCCCTTACCGAGGAAAAAGAAATGAGAGTTCTTATATTTGTATAATAAATAGTAAACTTGCAGAAATATTTGACAGAAGCGAAGAAGAGGTAGCTAATATAACATTTGATAATTCATGCCGTCTTTTTAATATCTGCTCAGATAATGAAAAAGAATAGGGATATCTCGGTACTTATCATTTATACCGGTGGTACAATAGGGATGGTGCATGACCCTGTAACCGGTTCACTTGTGCCTATAAATTTCCGGCATATCACAAAACATGTACCTGTTCTTGGAAATTTCGGCTTTAATCTCGAATCCATATCATTTGTCCCTGTTAAAGATTCATCGGATATTGATCCTGATATATGGATCAAAATGGCTGAGATAATTGAAACCCATTTTGATGATTTTGATGGTTTTGTAATCCTGCACGGAACAGATACAATGGCTTATTCTGCTTCTGCTTTAAGTTTCATGCTTGAAAACCTGTCGAAACCTGTGATATTTACCGGATCACAACTGCCAATAGGTCTTCTCCGTACTGACGGCAGGGAGAACCTGATCACATCAATTGAAATTGCTGCAGCCCGGCGGGAGGACGGATTTCCTGCAGTACCGGAAGTATGTATATATTTCGACAACATACTGACACGAGGTAACAGGACAACAAAACTTAGTGCCGAACATTTTGACGCCTTTAGTTCACCTAATTATCCGCCATTGGTTGAGGCCGGACTACATTTAAAATATAACTATAATTATATTAATTATCCTCCGGAAAGAAGAGATCTTGCCTTTCATAAATCTTTTGATAATAATGTAGCTATTTTAAAACTGTTTCCGGGTATAAACAGAAATTTCGTTGAGGCGATTATTAATACAGAAGGATTAAGGGCACTTATTATTGAAACATTCGGATCGGGCAATGCACCTACTTATAAATGGTTTCTTGATGACATTAAATATTTCATCAGCCGTGGTGGAATAATACTGAATGTCACCCAGTGTCATGGAGGTAGTGTTGAGATGGGTCTATATGAAACAAGTCGTGATATGCTGGCTGCCGGAGTGATAAGCGGAAAAGATATAACATCTGAAGCTTCTGTGACAAAACTGATGTATCTACTGGGGCAGTATAAATCCAACAAAAAGGTATTACAGTATCTTGATAAACCGCTGGCAGGAGAAATGTCAATATAAGCTCTTATTATTTAAAGAATTTTGTAATTTTGCATTTCTTTAATTCTCATGTTTTTTTCATGAGTTACAAGGAGAGATGCAGGAGTGGCTTAACTGGCACGCCTGGAAAGCGTGTGTACTTCAAAAGGGTACCGGGGGTTCGAATCCCCCTCTCTCCGCAGACAGGTCCATAACCGTACGCCTTTGGCGTACGGTTTTTTTATTCTGAGAAGTCCGCATCAGGGTTACCCCCCTACCATGCCGGATTCCCTTCAGGTGCAGCCCATCGGCCGATTTGTTCGTTAAAGATTTTACGTTTACTGAACAACCACTCGCCGTCAATCATTACCATCACATCCTCATAATGACCGTAATTATCCAGTACTCCACCTCTTTCGGGATTGTCGTTAGACATGTGAAACCAATAGGCTCTGCCCCAGGCAGTATCTCCTTCAATTTTAAGCACAATATTGGTAATATTATGCCTGCCTGTTGCACGATGCAAAGTAGTATCTGTTGTTAAAGGTTCTTCCTCAGGTATGGCTTCCAGCGTTTCCTTAATAAAATCCCTTCCCTTCCATTCTCCCTCACCGATATCAAGAATACCATCTTCTGTAAATGTCCCGATATAAGTATCCAGATCATCATTGTCAAGTGCAAACATATAGCGAGCCTGAAGATCCTCAATAAGTGCACGGTCTTCAGCATAACTGCTTACCTTTCCATTGTTAACATCCTGACAGGATGAGGTAAAAATAATAGCAATAGCAAAAACAAAAAACAGGCCGGGAAAAATATTTTCCCCACGATCAGATCTTTTTTTCATGGTCAATAATTTAAGGTTAAAGTATAATACCGGTCTTCAGAACTAAATTAACACATATTATTATAAACTGTCACTCTCATATGAAAAATTTCAGACAAACAGTATTTTTCACAGTAAGAACAAGTCCTCACCCGGGTACAATTATTTTATGTACTAATCTGAGATTACTCGAAGCCGATCAGGTATTTATACAGTTCGCTGTTTGTAGAAAGGATAATTGTTGTTGTAGTGTCGAATGTTCTTTCGAAGGTCTCCATTGATTTGACAAAGCTATAGAGATTTCGTGAAGCTGATGTCTGGTTATAAGCCTGAGCATAAATATCAGTAGCTTTTGCATCGGCTATTCCCATTATTTCTTCAGCTTTTCTGAAAGCTTCAGACTGAATCTTCTTGAGATCTCTCTCTCTTTCACCATTTATCTTTGAAGCTTCTCCTTCTCCTTCAGACCGGAATTTTTCAGCGATACGGAAGCGTTCACTGATCATACGCTCATAGACCTGGGTCCTGACTTCTTCAACATAAATAAGTCTTTTTAAACGGAAATCAAGTATAACGATCCCGAGATCACTGGCTTTTTCGTTGGCGGACTTCAGTATCATTTCCTGTATGCTTAGTCTGCCGGTGTTAATATCGGAGAGAGTGTCTCCGACTTCTTCCCCGGCAATTCCTGAAGGCATAGGTGTTCTGTTACTTGAACGGACTGCTTCTTCCAGGTCATGATTGGCAATATAATCACGGGTTTCCCCGTCAAGTATGTCATCAAGTCTTGACTGAGCTCCTCTTTCGTTGGTAAGTCTTTTAAAAAACTGCAAGGGATCGGTTATCTGCCAGCGGGCATAAGCATCAACAAAAATAAATTTTTTATCTTTTGTCGGAACCTGGTTAGGATCTCCGTCCCATTCAAGAAATCTTTTTTCAAAGTAATTGGCTTTCTGAATAAAGGGAACTTTTAAATTAAGCCCTGGTGTTGTTTTGGCTTCTCCTACGGGTCTGCCGAATTGCGTTACTATAGCCTGTTCTGTTTCTTTTACAATAAAAACTGATTGAAGTATAACTATAAGAGCAAGCAGGCAGACAACGGAATATATTATGATTTTTGAATTTTTCATAGGGGAAATTTTATTTTTTTATTATTGCAGGCCCACTCCATTTAGACAGACAGAGCCATTATTAAAATTCTTCAAGATTAAAACAATCATTTTTCTTTAAGCTGCATTTGCAGAAGAGGCAATACATTACCTCCCTCTTCATCAGTTATTATCTTATTCCCAAGCCTTGGGATAACATCTGTCATTGTCTCAAGATAAAGCCTTCTTTTTGTTACTTCAGGAGCCTTAATATACTCTCTGTACAAAGCCGAAAATCTTGTAGCCTCTCCCAAAGCATTGTTTACGCGTTCTGTTGCATAACCCTCTGCTTTTTGTATAGTCTCCTCTGCCTGGCCTTCTGCACGAGGGATAACTTTATTATACTCTGAACGGGCCTGATTAATAAGTGTTTCTTTCTCCTGTTGAGCCTGATTGACAGCATTGAAAGCATCCTTTACCGGATCAGGTGGATTAACATCCTGTAAAACAACCTGTTCAATTTTAATCCCAAGCGAATATTCACTGCATAATTCCTGCATTTGTTCGTGCACTTTATTTGCTATTTCACTTCTTCCCACTGTGAGTACTTCATTCACCGTCCTGTCGCCTACTATCTGCCGCATAGAGGCTTCTGAAATATCCCTCAGTGTCGTTACCGGTGATCTGACCTTAAACAGAAAAAGGTAAGGATCTTCTATCCTGTACTGGACAACCCATTCAACATCTGCCAGGTTAAGATCTCCCGTCAGCATTAAGGATTCATCCACCGTACCCTGCTTAATGTAACCCGACTGGATACCCGGATCGATGGTGCGAAACCCGAATTCTTCCTTCTGCTGTCTTTCTATGGCAACCTTGTATAATCTCTCAATTACAGGGAATTTTATATTAAGTCCCGGATCTACACTCCTGATATATTTGCCGAAACGGGTAATAACGCCGACTTCCTCAGGATCAATCTGAAAAAGAGATGTTGCCAGTAATACTATAAAAAATAAAATAAGTAATATCCTCTTATAGTTGGAAAGATATTTTCTCCAGACCGGAGGGATATTTAAATTTTCGAATTGATTGTAATTCATATAAAATCCATTTGAGTATTATTTGTAAAGATATGATTTTATGATTAATAATACCAACATACTAGTAGTTAATACCTGTTATGTCATAATTCAGACCCTAACTATAGTGCTTAACAAAGGGATACAGGAAACCATTAACTCCCGGGTTCATCAATAACTGACAGAAAACATTGTAAGAGTTTTCAGATAATTAATATCTGATATTTAATACATTCACTGAATAAGCCTCTCCGACACTGACAATATCATGACCGGAACATAGTATTCCAAAAATATCATTTTCTGACACTTTGGCCAGTACGTTACATTGAGTACATGAAGGCAGGCTTAATATCTCGCCCTGATCACAAGCAATAAAAAACTGATCGCCCGGCTCATCATATGCAATGTCGTTAGGCACTGTTTTCAATAAGCTGGGTTTTCCGTAGATATCATTGTAAACAAGAGTTCTCTCTGTCCATACATTTCCCATGGCTGAAAAGAACACAACGGGAGTACCGTCATAATTATGGCCTGCGATAACAATTCTGTTATCACTCAAAAAAGCTTTTGTAAAAATACAGGCTTTGTAATAACCTTCATATTCTTTATTGAAATCAGTAATGCTCCAGTTTAATCCATCCTGAGATTTTAGTATTTCACCTCTGTCAGTTACGGCTATACATAATGACATATTTGAAGTGACTGAAACTATGTTCCCTATCAGCTTTAGCTGTATTATACTCCATAGATTACCGTTGCCTGAGACGAGTAAAACCCCGTCGTCAGCTGAAGCAATGAGCATACCATTAAAACATGTTACAGAATGAATGTTATTTTTGATTCCCGATTCTGCCGGTTCAAAATTTATTCCATCTTTCGAAATCAGTATTGTCCCTCCATCTCCAACTATAATAATGTCATTATTTTCACTGATAATACAATTAAGATCATTTTTCACTACAGTGTTAAGTGGAGTGAAAACAACGGAATTATTAACATGATCGATCCGTCCTTCTGTCCCCACTGCCAGTAGACGGCCATTATATAATATAACATCCCTGTATCCTTTCTCACCGGTGTTATTCCCGATGCTGATCAGCCCTGTTTTTTCTACCGGCCCGTAATTATCAGTCCGGGATATAAATGATCTCTGGAGTAACAGGAAGCAAAGTCCTCCCCCGAGAATTATAAAAACAAACCTCTTTAATACGGAATTCATTATCCTGTTTTCTGATCCTAAAAAGCCATCTCTATCTCTTATCTGCCTGAGTTTGTAATATTAAAATAATCAAACCGCACTTTTAGGGGATCAACTTCACTTTCATCACCAACACCCATCATTTCGGCAACAGCATTCATCATTCCTCCGGATGTCGGTTCTCCGTTACAGGCCAGTAAGCCTGCTTTAATATCGCTTAATACAACATCTGTTGAGCCAAGTAGTTCAAAACCTTTCCCTCCTGTAGCATAGTAAGCAGTATAAATGCTCCCTTTCTTTTCAATTTTAAAAACTATGGTGAGATCGTCCTGTACAAGGTCACGGGCTTTAACACTGGCAGCTGAGTATTGTGCTCCTTCTCTTTCAACGAGAAGTTCAATATATTCATCATTATCCATAAATCCCTTGCTGGATCTTTTATAAACAAGCTTCACGAAATTATCATCATCCTGATATGCAATGATGCCACCCTGCTGATCAGTTTCCCGGGGCTTTTTGGAGAACACAACCCTGGATTCTGCTGTCCAGTCAGTGTTTGCACTCTGCAGTAATATATTTTCCGCATTATTGACGGTACCCTGAATATCGCCTCTTTGAGCAGTCACAGAAATACTTCCTGTAGTTTCCGTCAGGCTCCAGTTATCAGGGTTCTCTCTTACCCAGCTCCATTTCTCATTAAGAGCAGTTGGTTCAAAAGGATCACTGTACGACAGAGTTCCAAAATTCACAGCATATTTACCTGTCTGTCCTGTAATATCATCTGTAATGCTTATCAGGGCTGTCCCTGGAACAGATTTACCCTGAGATATATTGATATTCATCCCTTCAGCGGCAGGTAAAGCTGTAACTTCAGGCATTTTGTCGGTCTCATCCTCAAAAAGGTAACTATAGGCTTTAATATCAGGACTGAAATCCGGAATATTTTCCCCGTCAATCTGAATACCTGCCAGAGTAAGGTCTGCCATAACTTTCAGTGGGTACCCATCTGACAATGTTTTTCCTTCTATCGTAACTTCTGCCGTGATAGTTGCCACGCCCGGCCCTTTTGCAGTTACCAGACCATTCTCATCAACATCTGCTACCGAGGGATTATTTGAAGAATAAGACACTTCAGCATTTTCTATATCATAAAAGCTATCGTCTGACATGGCAGCTGTAACACTTGTCTGTACTGAATTACCTGCTCCCAGTACAACTTTCCCGCATTCAGCAACAACAGTCTTCAGAACGGAATTAAATTCCCCGTTCATAACTGTTTCTACCTTGCCGCGGATATCTTCTGATGAAGAACCTATTTCAAAGATATATTTCCCCTGGTCAAAAATAAGCCTGTCACCGGCAGAGTCCCAAAACCACAAGTCTGCACAATCGATATCAACAGGTACTGTTTTTGTCTCTCCGGCTTTTAGAAAAACTTTTTGGAAACCTTTCAGTCTCTTTGCAGGCCTTTCAAGTGAAGCCGGACTTTCAGGTGTTTTCATATATATCTGTACAACCTCATCACCGTCAACCACGCCTGTATTTTTAACATCAACACTAACTGTTATTTTATCATTTGGGCTTATTTCGTCTTTACTTATCCTGAAATTGGAATACTCAAAACTGGTATAGGAAAGGCCATAACCAAACTCATATGATACATCTTTATTGAAATACCAGAATGTCCTTCCGTTTTTATTTCTTCCGCCTCTTAGTTCATAATCCGTAATAGGAGGAAGATCTCTTAAGGACCTGTACCATGTAGAATTCAGTTTTCCTCCCGGGTTTATATCCCCAAAGAGGATACTGGCCATGGCTGTACCCTGAGCCTGTCCGTTGAATCCTGTCCATATTATTCCTGCAATATTGGGATTATCTTTAAAGCGGTCAACTTCTACCATCCCGTGGGTTTGCATTACAACAACGGTATTTGGATTAGCTTCAGCTACCGCATCTATCAGTTCATACTGATTGCCGGGAAGTTCAAGTGTCAGACGGTCTGCTTCTTCATTCATCGTATGATCATCTGTTCCCACAAATAACACAACAACATCGGCTGATGCTGCCATATCAATTGTCTCCTGTTCTATCGGAGGTTTTTCCGGAGCCCTGTAAACAAGATACAGTGTCTGGTTGCCAACCAATCCTGTTTGAACGGCTTCTGCACTAAGTGTTGAAGGCATAAAAGCACTGTACATTCCTGTTGTTCCTCTCCCGTCAACTGTTGCTATTACAGTTCCTGAAGGAGAACCTGCCCTGAACTCAACGCTGCCACCACTCCCCGGGATAGTCATACTAATATTTACACTCTGAATATCAGAAATATTTATATTTCTGTAAGATGTCCAGTCTTTATCAATAATACTTTTTACAGCTGTTTCAGGTGTCAATCCTGATCCAATAGTGATCCCGGGAGAAGTGGAATATGGTCTGGAAGCATCGTAGCGTTCAACAGACCCGTCTTTTTTTTCTATCTCAAACCAATAGACACTAAAAAGATTATTGTCACTTACTGTATTTGCTCCTTCTGTCCACACTATTTCAACAGGTGCTGCTTTTTCGTCCAGTAGTTTTTCTATCCCTTCCAGAGGGGTTATCATATTTTCTTCAAGAGGTCTGCCGGAATAAGGTCCCAGTTCTACTTTATTAACCTGAGGGCCGATAAGAGCTATTTTTTTCATTCCGGAAGCATTGAGAGGAAGGATTTTCTCGTCTGAATTTTGAACGACATTGTTTTTCAGAAGAACAGGTGTTTTTCCTGCTATTTCTGCAGCCAGTGCAACATGTTCCGGTGAGTTGACAACATTTCTTCCTATACTGGAATAAGAGACAGAAGAGGGCGGATCAAATTCTCCGGCTCTCATTCTTGTGGTAAACATATTTACAAGTGCGATGTCCATGTCGGCTTCCGTTATCAATCCTCTGTTAAGTGCGTCAATTGCACTTGTCTGATATACACTTCCACAATCGGTATCTACCCCCGATTTCAATCCGGCTGCTGCAGCTTCTGCTGCTGTTTCTACATAGTGGTGGCCTGTCTGGATATCCTGTATGGCACCACAATCACCTGTTATATATCCCTGGAGTCCGTATGTCTTTCTCGGTATTGTATCAACATAATACCTGTTGGCTGACATTGGTATACCGTTCACTGCATTATAGCATGTCATTATACTGGGCAGTTTATCTTTCTCAATAAGATTTTTATAAGGTACAAGATAATACTCCCTCATATCCCTGTCATCCATATCGGAGCTGCCAATATGTCTGTTAAATTCGCTGTTATTGGCAAAATAGTGTTTCCCGCAGGGGATTGTTTTGAGGTATACAGGATCATCTCCCATCATACCACGTATAAATGCGCTTCCTATTTGTGAAATCAGGAAGGGATCTTCACCATAGGTCTCAGCTGTTCTTCCCCAACGTGGATCTCTTGCCGGTTCAATAACCGGTGACCAGTAAGTAAGGTTTGCAATAACCGGATTATTAAAAGCACGGGCCTCATCAGATATAGCTATTGCCTCTTTTTTCATCAGTTCCGGATCCCAGGAAGAGGCCAGTGCTGTACTGCTTGGAAATGAAGTGGCTTCTGCCTCATTGGGATTAAACATAGGGACGACTCCGTGCAATGCTTCACCCCACACATAATAGGGATTAATTCCCAATCTGGGTACTGCAGGCATGGTGTTACCCAGAAGACTTTGCTTTTCCTCCAGGGTCAGCCGTGAGACCAGATCGGCTGCCCTTTCCTCAAAAGAGTAATCCGTATCCAGATAAATCGGGTTAACTGTTTCTGTTTTACAGGCAGTGAAAAATGCTGCAACTATAAAACAAAAAACACTAAAATAAACAAATCTGTAATTACTTTTAATCATAGCAGTAATTTTATAATTATTAATGACTTATAGTCTCCTGATTTTTAATTTCAGAATTCTCTGTTCCGGAAATTCTGTTGGCGAGTTAAACAAAATCTATATCCTGTCAGAAGTTGAATAGATTTCTTCTGTTGATATATCAAAGATAGCCAAGTTTTTTTCAGTATAAAAATGATTTTTATTAAAACGATCGAGTACATAACTCTACCAACCGATAGTAATCCGACAGAAAGATATAACCGGCATTACATGTATTGCAAACTCATCCGGTAACCTTAGGCCTTTTATACTATTTCTGTTCGTCAGGCCGGGATTTTGCTTCCAGCTTCCTTCAGGTTCCACCTCTCGATGGACACCCTTGCTCTTGGCTAACGCTTCCAACTGTCAAAGTGCGTTCGGGACGACTTTCACCCTGGAATTAATGCCCATGCCGGGCGCACAAAAAGGGAAGGAGCAAAAAAAAAAATAATTGCTCCTGCTACTTTTCCCTTAATAAATGTTCTTGTTTCCCTGCTATTATCAGGTTTCTATCTTAATCCACGGTTAACAATGTGGAAATAATCGAACATAACTTCAAACGGTGTTTCAGGTTCACTTGGTCTCTGCATACCTGGCATTCCAGGGAAATTACCAAAGCGGGCTGAGAGAGGGACTCCGTTACATGCTATCATCCCAGCCATTACATCTTTCAACATTATATCTGCTGTTCCTACAGGAATAAATTTTCTGCCGTCAACAGAACACGAAGCAGTATACTTGCTTCCTTGTCTCTGAAGCCTCAGAAACAACTTATTATCATCTCTGATTATATCATTCATGCTTAGTGTTGCAGCATTTTTCTGATGTCCGTTTTCTTCCACTACGAGTAATAAAGATCCGGGAGAAGGAGCTCCGGAGCCACCGAAACCACCCATACGCCCACCACCTGAACTATAAACAAGCTTGATATAATTATCATCATCCTGGTAAGCTATCAATCCTCCATTCTGTCCAAAGCCTGAAGGCCTTCTTGAGAAAGTCACTCCGGAAGTGATAGTCCAGTCTGTGTTGGCACTCTGTAACAATATATTTTCTGCATTGTTACTGTCTCCCTGTATCTCTCCTTCAGCACTTGTAATAACAAGCGATCCGGGTTTTTTTGACAGGCTCCAGTTGGAAGGATTCTCCCTTATCCATGTCCATTGTTTTCCGGGAGTGGAGCTATTGAACTGATCAGTGACTGATCGGGTACCAAAATTTATATAATATTGATTTTCTTCCACAGTGGTATTATCTTTTAGAGTAACAACTGCCGTTCCGGGAACTGCTTCAGCCTGAAGAATATCAATCTCTATTTTTTCAGCTTTAGCAGAAGCTGTTACCTGCGGTGCTTTGGAAGAGGATCCGGATATCATATAGCTGTAACTGTTTACATCGGGATTGAATCCTTTTACTGTTTTACCATTAACAGCCAGTGAAGCAGCTTTAAGGTCAGGCATCACTTTCAGAGGATAGCTGTCTGATACTGTCTTGCCATCTATTGTTACATATGCAGTAATCGTTGCCACTCCTACTCCTCTGGCTGTAACCAGCCCTTTCCCGTCAACACTTGCCACCTCAGGATTATTGCTCATGTAACTAACACCAGCCTTACTGATATCATAAAAACTGTCATCCGTCATAGCTGCCGTCACACTTGTCTGTACTGTCGCTCCGGGTTTAAGAACCACTTCCCCGCACTCGGCAACAACCACTTTAAGTTCAGGATTATATCTACCGCTCAGCCTGGCTTCTACCTGTCCCTTTATATCTCTCGATGAGGCTCCTATCTCAAATACATATCGTCCCTGATCAAAAGTGATCCTGTCGTTATCCGCATCCCAGAACCACAGATCATAACAATCAATATCTATTGATACCCGCTTCGTCTGACCTGATGCTATGGTAACCCTCTTAAATCCTTTCAGCCTCTTTATTGGCCTTTCCAGTGAAGCCGGACTGTCAGGTGTCTTTACATATACCTGTACTACCTCATCTCCATCCCTCTCACCGGTATTCTTCACATCTACACTGACTGTTACCTTGTCATTCGGCGTTATCGAACTGCTGCTGATACTGAAATTACTGTACTCAAAAGTGGTATACGACAGACCATATCCAAACTCATAACTAACATCCTTGTCGAAATACCAATAGGTCCTCCCGTTCTTATTATTACCTCCCCTGAGTGTATAGTCAGTTATCGGAGGCAGATCGTTAACCGATTTATACCATGTGGCATTGAGCTTACCTCCGGGATTCACATCTCCGAAAAGTATTCTGGCCATAGCCGCTCCCTGTGCCTGTCCGTTAAAGCCTGTCCATATAATCCCGGCTACATTCGGATTATCCTTGAACTGATCTACCTCTACCATGCCAAGGGTCTGCATTACTACTACAGTATTCGGATTGACTGAAGCTACTGCTTCTATTAATTCGTACTGGTTTCCGGGAAGGGTGAGAGTCAGCCTGTCACTTTCTTCATTGGCTGTCTGATCATCTGTACCGCCAAAGACTATTGCCACGTCGGCTGTTCTTGCCATCTCCAGTGTCTCTTCATCAATAGGGGCAATTGCTGATGCGCGGTAGACAAGGGAAACATTCTGAGGACCAGTAAGCCCCAACTGGTTAATTTTCCCTTCAATAGTTTTTGCACCGCCAAACGGACCTGCTCTTCTTTCACCTTCACGCAGTGAAGCATCGAAAGATGCAACAACGTTTCCTGTGGGGGAACCTACTCTTGCCTCAATGGTACCTCCGTCACCGGGAACATTCAGTCTCAGGGTTATTGCTTCCATATCTGACAGGTCAACATTTGTATAAGAGGTCCAGTTTCCATCTACAATATTCCGTACAGAGTTTTCATCACTCATCCCTGAACCGATTGCTATGCCCTGTGATGCCGAAGCAAATTTGGTTGCATCGTATCTGACAGTTGAACCATCGCTTTTCTTAATTACAAAATCGAGTATGAAAAACAGATTGTTTCTGCTTGAGGTACTGGCTCCGGAGCTACATACCACTTCAGCTTCTATTCCCCTGTCAGCCAAATAATTTCTAATACCCTGAAGAGGTGATATCATATTATTCTCATCAGGTCTGCCTGAATAGGGTCCAAGTTCAACTTTTTCGGCATGCGGACCGATAAGTGCAATCTTTTTAACAGCTTTGGCATTTATAGGAAGAATTTTTTCTCCTGTACCGGTGATGACATTATTCTTTAACAGAACAGGAGTTTTTGTTGCTACTTCTTCTGCCAAAGCAATATGGCCGGGAGAATTAACTACATCAGGCAGTATATGTGCAAAGGGAACTTTGCTTTTAGGATCAAATTCTCCCATTCTCATTCGTATTGTGAACATATTGACAAGAGCTATATCCATATCTGCTTCTCTTATCAGACCTTTTTCAAGAGCCTCAAGAGCATAAGCCTGATAGTAACTGCCACAGTCGGTATCCACACCTGTTTTAAGGCCCATAGCTGTTGCCTCAGCACCTGATTCGGCATAGAAGTGACCTGTTTCTATATCTTCAATTGCTGCACAGTCTCCTGTCACATAACCATCGAGTCCGTAGATTTTACGGGCAATAGTATCTACATAAAACCTGCTGGCTGATACAGGTACACCGTTCACTGCATTGTAACAGGTCATTATGCTGGGCAGTTTATCTCTTTCAATAATGTATTTGTAAGGCGACAGATAATACTCCCACATATCTCTGTCATCCATATTTGAGCTACCGGTATGCCGGTCAAATTCACTGTTATTGGCGAAATAGTGTTTTCCGCATGGTACTGTTTTAAGATATACGGGGTCATATCCCATCATTCCTCTTACGAAGGCTCCTCCGATTTCGGACACAAGGAAAGGGTCTTCTCCGAAAGATTCTCCTGTCCTTCCCCACCTGGGGTCTCTGGCCGGCTCTACAACAGGCGACCAGTATGTAAGATTACTGATGACATCATAATTAAAACCTCTTCCTTCCTCTGAGATAACTGTTGTCTCACGTTCCATCAGGTCGGGATCCCATGCTGAACCCAGGGATGTACTGCCCGGGAAAGAGGTAGCAGCTCCTGCACTTGGATTGAACATACCCACAACACCATGAAGAGCTTCACCCCATACGTTGTACGAATTGATCCCAAGCCTTGGAACAGCAGCCATGCTGTTACCAAGAAGGCTTTGTTTTTCTTCCGGTGTCAGCCTTGATACCAGATCAGCCGCCCTCTCTGCAAACGAATATGAAGTATTCAGATAAACAGGCTGTTTGACAGCCTGGCTACCCGGCATAAAAGCCACCACAAGCAGACAAAAGAGCAGCAAAAGAAATGCTCGGTAAAATTTCACTTTCATTATTTATTATTTAAGTGGTTAAACAAATATGTATTTCAGAGTATCTCAATATTTATGAAAATTAAGAGATACTTAATATATTATAGACACTATTGACCGGGAAATATTCCTTTCAGCTGATATTCCCGGGTATATTTAGTGATCACTTTCCGTATTCTAATTTGAGATACTTTACTCACCTTCTTTGTTATAAAAAGACTTATAATCAACATCTTCCGCCTGAGCTTTGATAATTCCGGCAAACTTCCTGGGATTGTACTCAATCCGTGAAGTAATAAGTTCAGGAAGATTAAATGATTTCATTATTTTGAAATAAAAATCCGTAGTTTTCTGCGGTAATACAAAAGGTTTATGAGCCTGTCCTGATGTATCAAAATATGCAAAATAAGGTTTTGTATATAATAATCCGTCATCCCTTCTGCTGCTGAAGACTATCCACCGTCCTGTTGATGACCATGTATGAAAACTGTCTGATTTGTCACTGTTAATATCGGGTAGGGATACTTCACCTGTGGTGAGATCCAGCAGGTACAGATCAGTTTCAGGATGCCAGATAGTTAAATTCCCATGTTCCGATTTGTTAAAGAGCAGGTATCTTCCGTCAGGTGATATCCTGGGAAACGAAACACTGCACACCTGATCCGACACTTTAAGTACCGTATCGACTTCACCGAAAGTACAACTTTCTTCATCGAAAGCTATACGCAGAAGGTCATAACGGATCTGGCTGTAAGTATCCATGAAACTCTCATAATCCGGTTTTTTTACAAAATGCTTATCTGCGCAACAATAGTAGAGATATTTACCATCCGGAGACCAAGTTGGGAATGTCTCAAGTCTGTCCGGATCAGACAGATCAGGACAACTGGTAATTATATTTTTTTCAGCATCATAAATGATAATGTTTGACAATGTATCATATACTTCAACCGTTCGTTCGGGTATTGCATGATAACTCTGAACAATCCTGTTATTGGTGAAAGCAATGTACCTGCCTGAGGGATGCCATGCAGGATACATACCCGGGGCTATAGTACTGTCTGTTTTGGTATTTACTTTAGTAATATCGCCATCCCTGATGATAACAGTACCAGCATGTTGTCCTCTTATGTGAAATGTCATAATATCACTTCTGTTCCTGCAAAAGGTATGGCAATTCATGCAATCCCCGTCCGTTACCCTGTTCAGCAACAAAGGTGTCTCATCAAAATTCTCGAGATTCCTCTGATAAAGACCCATGACATTCCATGTCTCAAATTCAGGCTCGATGAGCCTGTATGCCAAATACTTATCTATGGAATCGGATGCTACCTTGTTAGTAACTGTGTTATACTTTTGCCATTGGTCATCTTTTCTAATAAGAATATCCATATAGTATTCCTTCGATACTGATGCTGATAAAAGATTTTCCCATTTCTTTAAAGGAATTTCAATATCCCCATCTCCTGAAGATATTATAAATTCAAACCCATCTGAATTATAGAACCTGGTAATATATTTATCGGCATCTGCATTTATTCTGAAATTCAATGGAGCAATATTCGGAGGAATTGTAATTGAAGTATAATCAGGATAAAGATCTGCATTTTCCCCAAGTTCTATAAAATCGGGCATTTGCTTGTTGCAGCTTAACAGAGTAAAAAACAATATAATTTGAACCATGCAGATTATTGATATTCTTATCTGTTTTATGATTTTCATAGTTATATTAATATCAGTTGTTAATGAATTGAAGATAATACCAGTATGTATTAGCATGTTTCTCTTTCAGAGCATAAGAGGCAGCTGCCCTGTCAGTCCTGAACCTGGTATAAGTAGTAGCATAATCATCAAATCTTGTTATGACTTCCGGGCTTATCGAAAACCCTTCCGGTATAACATCCTTGTGCTCGTAGAAATTATAAAACAGCAAGGCTTCCTGGATATGCAGAGGTAATCTTTTATAACCATAATTTCCGATGCTCATTATTGCATTTGCAAAACCTTCAAGGTTTTTATCCAGAAGCAAAGAAGCTACTAAATAGTGGTATGCCATTTTATTTTGAGGATGATCGGACAGCAGATCCGGCAGATTCATCCCGGTAACTTCGGAAAAATAATTTGATTTGGTCTTCAGATTGATGTGTCTCTTTAATTCAGGATCATTTTTACACAATGCCGGATCATCAACATACCTCTGATATTTCTTTGCCCATTTTCTGTAAAAAAGTGTCTGGTCCAATATTGCAATATATTTCTCAGCAATATCATAGTGTCCGTTTACAATAAATCCTGCAGCAAGTCTTTTCAGGGACCTGGGATTTAATCCTTTTGCAACAAGAGCTTCGAATGCCCAGTGGATAGACTCACTATTGTAGGACATCTGGTAGAACAGCTCCCCTCCGAAAAAGAGGTTCAGGTTACGTGCCCATGGCAGTCTTAAGCCTCTAGATCCGATCTGGGGGTAGAAGAACATTTTATCAAAGAGCTGACCACTTTTATATAAAGCAATATTTGTGTAATAGATCACCAGAGTGTTATATCCGGGATACCTTTCCGACAGGTTTAACACTTTCTCCCATTCAGACTGCTGGACATGATGGTCAATACCGAACATCATATCTGCATTCTTATTATAGGCATATCTGGAAATAACAAAAGTCATAGCTACAATAATAAGAGCTCCTGCGAACACATTGGTCAGATTCCATGATAATAAGCTGTTCTTTACTTTTATTCTCAGGTTAACTAAATAGCTTATAATAAGAGCCAGAGGAGCCCAGATCAAAAATATTATCAGAGAATACAGATAAAAGGAAGGCAATTCTAAAATTAGAGGATAGGTAAAGATCTTATCAGGCTGAATATAATAGATCAATTTTGATGAAAGAAAAGGTATCAGTAATCCGGTAATTAAAAAGAGAAAAGAGATCAAGTACTTCCGGTCTTCTTTCCTGAAAAGTAATTCATGAAGAACACATAAAATTACTGCCGGAATAGAAAAGCCACCTGCCAGAATGTACAAAAGAGGCCAGCCGGCAAAAAAGAGGATATAACGTATTCTTGTTTTATCTATACTGATGTATAAGGCACAAAAAGACAAGAGTGCCAGAAAACCCAGAGCCTGACTGAATATAAATAATTCATTACTCTGCAGTATTGTCAGCAGCCACACCGGGATAAAAGAGATAATTATATTATTAAAACCATGTTTCTTCTGAATATAAGATGAAAGCAAAAATACTGCAAAGGCATTAATTGTAAAGATAAAAGCTCCCAGCCATGAATAAACAAAGAACTGTGTAAAAAAGCTACCTGCATAGAGTACCAATCCTCCGGGTAAAGAAAACTGATCTTTTATAAAATCCAGATTCCACAGGAATAGTTGATTTTGTTCCTGGTAATTAATATGATAGCGGTTAAAAAGGGCAAAATAAAGAAAATATGCTACAAGCAGGGCTCCTGTAATAAAAATTTCTATTGATTTTCTGTTAATCTTCCGTAGCACCTTTTTTAGTATTTATTCAAAATTAATAAAAATAATGGTTTTTCTGAGTTAATACTGATCATATATCATCCTTGTTCAACAGAGAAATACAAGGTCTGTTTCAGCAATATTTATGAGTTCTTTTTCTAAAAAAAGAAGGTGCCCCACTATGGAGACACCCTCTAATATCAAATAATCGAATAACTTTAGTTATTAGTAGCCCCAGTTTTGTTTAAGCTGTGGATTCCTGTCTATTGCAGACTGTGGAATTGGGTTGAAGTACATTTTCTGTGTAAATGTCATCGGGTGATTCAGACCAATTACTTCATAGGTCCATGTACCGCTGTTATCAGCCGGAACAGTATTTTGGATAAGCATTCCGTGAAGGTCGCCTGCTATATCTATTTCTGCCTGTTTCCAGCGCCACAGATCGAACAGTCTCTTATGTTCAAAAACAAACTCTATCCTTCTTTCACGGCGAATTGCTTCACGCATCTCTGCCTGTGAAAGACCGGTAGCGAGAGGAGGAAGATCTGTTCCCGGTCTTTGTCTGATAGCATTAACAGCATCATAGACTGACTGGTCAGGACCAACAGCTTCATTCTGTGCTTCAGCATAACCAAGTACTACTTCTGCATAACGGTAATAAACATGGTTCATACCGCACTGGTTACCGCCTCTTGGATGAAGATTATCAAGTCTCTTCTTGTAATAATAACCTGTGTTTCCTACGTCATCGCCACCGAAGTCTATCTCATTAAGAGAAGGATTGACCTTATCAACACGGGTATATATGATGTCCGGTTCAGACATCCAATCCTGTTGGTACTCAGCACCGTCATAAACGATGAAATCATAGAACCTTTGTTCTCTTCCCACATAAGGATTCTGAGGATCATATCCTGATCCGGCAGCATCAATGTCCAGTCCGTTAGCCATCTGATATTCATCCACAACTTCCTGTGTAGGACAGTAGTTACCCCATGTGTAATATGTACCATGGATCCATACAGGTCCTCCATATGTATCAAATGTGTTGGCAATACCATCTCCAAGACCAACACCTACGTGTTGTTTATCCCAGATAACTTCTGAATTATATTCATTGGCTTCATACCAGAATTCTTTCATGGAAGGGAAAAGGTCATAGGTCTTATCACCAAGATGTCCCCATGTTTCCATGAAATCCTTGAAAGTAGCTGCAGCGTCAGCCCATCTGGAAGGATCAGGTGTGGCAAAGCTCTGGAGATTCTGATTTCCGGCTTCGTTGGGTACTGCAGGATCAGCTGAATTATAAGCAGGGCTTGCTGCAAATAGCTGTAGCCATCCCTTCAGCATCTGGGCAGCACCGAGAGTAGCTCTTCCTGCACTAGCATCACCGTGGTTGTATTTAACCGGCAGATATTCGTTGTCAACAATTTCGGTAAGTTCTTCAACCATAAAGTCGAAGGTCTCTTCAAAAGTGTTTCTGGGAAGGAGCAATTCAGCTTCAGTCATGGTATTTCTGTCCTGAGCCTCTGTGAGAATTACCATTCCACCCAACTTCTGGAACCCTTCACTGAGGAAGTATGTTCTAAGAAATCTGGCTTCATCCATCCTTTTGTTATACCATTCGTCAGAGAAATTTGCTTTGTTTTCGGTAATCCTGTTAATAAAAGTATTCAGCTTTCTGATCTTGGTATAATAGGCATTCCATCCCTGATACTGGCCGGGACCGTTTGTTCCGCCCCAGACAGTGTGGTTACCGTTACTGTAACCTGATGCCATAACGATTCCCTGTTTCCACCTCCATGAAGTATAGTAGAAACCGGCATCGTTGTCAGGAGTAAAATTGTCATAATTATCTGGTTCATTTGACTTTGCAGGAAGGTCTCTGTAACAGTCATTAAGAAATAGATCTGCACTGGTTTCCGTTTCCCACATAGATTCTTCCAGCAACCTTGACTTATCTGTAGTCTCCAGGAAATCTTCCTGGTTACAGGAATACAACCCAAAGAGCAGTAGTCCTACAAATCCAATGTTCCTGATTGTTTTAAACTTTATCATAGTATTAATTTTTTAAATGTGATAACTAGAAGGTTACATTTGCACCAACTGTAAATGTCTTCATATTCGGATAACCAGTATCATAAGGCATTTCAGGGTCAACGAACTTAAGTTTACTGATGGTAAACAGGTTCTGACTTGCTACATAAACTCTTATGCTCTGCATTTTAAGCTTATTCATCACAGGTCTGGGTAATGTGTATCCGAGCTGGGCATTCTTAAGCCTCAGATATGATGTGCTCCACTGCCAGAAAGTACTGCGCTGTGTATTGTTTTCCTTCGGTGCAGTGTTTGCAATCGGATATTTTGCATCCTGATTGTCCGGAGTCCACCGGTTATTATAATATTCGTAGGCAGCGTTACTGTTATTATTCAGGAACGGTACTGTCTGGAAATTATTAAACGAATAAGATGTCAGAGCTGAACCCTGGAAGAAGAGGCTGAGGTCAAAACCTTTCCAGTTGAGATTTGGGTTAATACCAAAGGTCATCAGAGGGTAGTTTTGAGGGTATCCGATAACAACTTCATCATTACTGTCTATCTTCCCGTCAGGCACTCCGTCAGGACCACTTACGTCTTCATATTTTATGTCACCGGGATTAAGTGTACCCCACTGTGTAACATTATAACCATCGGCGGCATTAATTATACCATCTCCATTAACATCATCATCTGTTGTGAACAGGCCCAGAGCCCTGTAACCGAATTGGGTATTCCAGGCTCTTCCGGTACGTCTCCGGTTAGGATTGTTATAAGTGGCAGCTGTTTCGAAAGTCTCAACCATTTTGTTCTTTGCAAGGCTTATGTTTCCTGTGACATTGAAGTTAAGACCATTCTGGAATGTATGTCTGGTTCCAAGTAAAAGTTCGAAACCATAGTTTTCCATTATCCCTGCATTTTCCTCAGCAAGACCCAGTCCGTATTCATAAGGTACTGTAACTGCTGGACTCAGGAGCATACCTGTTCTCTTTTCGTAGAAGAAGTCAAATTCAACTGTCAAAAGATCGCGCCACAGTCCTGCTTCAAAACCAACGTCGGTTTTCTGGGCAACCTCCCATGTAATATAGGGATTGTGCTCGGTTGTTACATATGCTCCCTGTACAATGGTACCAGGTCCGAATACTGCCCTGTTACCTTCAAGGGTATAGCCAGGAAGATACTGGTAAGCACTACCGGCAAGGTTTCCTGATTTACCCCATGATCCTCTGAGCTTCAGATTGTTTAGCCATGAAAGACCCTGCATGAAATCTTCTTCAGATATTCTCCATCCAGCGGAGAAGGCAGGGAAGAAACCCCATTTTTCTCCCGGAGCAAAATAATAGTGTCCGTCATAACGACCGGATGCTTCTAACATGTACCTGCTGTTATATACATAGCTTAACCTGTAAACATATCCTATCTGTGTTCCCAGGGTTGATGAACCTCCGTTTTCGAAATTAGATTTATCTGCACTTCCCAAATCCATTTCATCAATCAGAACATTGAAATTATTCCTGCGTGCATACAGCCGATCGTAATCATTACTTCTTGCTTCTGCTACAAAAAGACCTGTAATATCATGTTTCCCAAATGTTCTTGCATAGTTGACATAACCCTGATATGTGTAAGATCGACTTCTTTCATCAGTCTGTGTCAGATAAGTATATGCCGGGACATTACCTTCCTGGGTGGATATTGACCTTGAAAAGCTATAAGGTGTAGTGTTCATGTCAATAACATAATAATAGAAGGGTGTATGCCAGCCCTTGGTATAACCCAGTCTTGTATCATAACTGAAAGAACCTTTCAGGCTAAGACCCTGTATCCAGGGTATCTGTTGCTCAATAGATACAGAAGTAAGAACTGTGTTGTCTTCGTCTTTTTCATATCCGTCACCTTTCAGTACGGCTACGGGAGAGTTACCTGCAAACTGGCCCCAGAGACCATTGGAATAGTATATTGATTCAGTAGGAATGAATTTATATCCGTTCCTGAAGATCTGTGCTGCAGAAGATGCAACATCAAGGTCATTTCTTTCTTCAGCTGTTCCGATAAAGGAAACTGAAATTCCTGTTGTATTTGTAACCTTTGTGTCAAGACTCAGGTTTACATTGAACCTGTTGTAATTAACCCTGTCAAACAGACCGTCCTGACCAAAATAGCCGAGGCTGGCGAAATATTTTGTTTTTTCGCTACCTCCGCTTACCTGCAGGTCATATTTCTGTATCGGCATTGTCATATTGACAAGGTCTTTTGTATTACTGTCAGGATATCTGTCGGGATCATCAGCATGGTAATCAGCATAATTTGCAATAACTTCCGGATCAAACGGAAGAACTGCTTCAGGGTTTTCATTGAGTGTTGACTCATTACGTAATTTCATGTAATCGACAGCATCTAATAATTCCGGATAATAGGTAGGTGTTTGTATTCCGTAATAAGCATTGAAAGAAAGAGTTGGTAATCCTTCAGAACCTTTTTTCGTGGTTATCAGAACTACTCCGTTGGCTCCACCCATTCCATATGGTGCAACTGCTGAAGCATCTTTAAGAATTGTAACCGACTCAATGGCTGACGGATCTATCTGATTTAAGTTACTCTCCAGCTCATATCGTTGAGTACTGGGATTATATACTGATTTACTTCTCACAACACCATCAATAACTACCAAAGGGACTCCTGATCCTGTAGTCGCGACACCTCTGATATAAATATCGGCATTGTCATCACCGGGCTGACCACCGTCCTGCCTGGATAATACACCAGCCAGCTTACCGGCCATGGCGTTGGTTATGTTTGAAACAGGCACTTTGGCTACTTCTTCACCTTTAACAACACTCACGGAACCTGTTACTGTTGTTCTTTTCTGAGTACCGTATCCAACAACTACAACTTCTTCCAGACTCTCAAGAGTCGGCTGAAGTTCAAGGTCAACGGTATTTCTTCCTGCAACAGATATTTCCTGTTGTACATATCCAATAAAGGATATTACAAGAACGGCATTTTCGTTTGGCACCTCAATTGAGAATCTTCCTTCACCATCGGTCAGGGTACCAAGTGTTGTTCCCTGCACCTGTATGGTGGCACCGGCAAGCGGGTCTCCCACTTCATTCCTGATTACACCGGTCACTCTCTTCTGGTCGAGATCAGCTACTGCATTGTCTGCATTGCTGGTAACGGTCACAAGACCATCATCAACCGCAGAGGAGCCGTAAGTGACTGCTGTGCTCTGGAAGAAACCAAAAAATGCAAACAAAATCAGGAGAATCCAGAATTGTGAAATTCTGCTTGGTTTTTCCGGACGAGACCTTAATTCCGTCCGTAGCAAATAATTGATTTTTTTCATAATTTAGATTTAATTAAAAAATTATACACTAATCTACTCTTCAGTATGTAGTCAGTGTAATCGACTGTTAAAAAAACAGAGTGTTAAAACATGTAAAATTATTTCTGGGTTGAGTACAGAAATTAGGCAGAGTCATAATACTTCATAATCAGTGGGTTTTGGGTTAATGTTTAAATTTAAATTTAAGTAATTTTCTAATCCTGTTTAAATACGAAACGTAAATATATGAAAGTTTTACTTAAAAAAACAAAAAAAAACTGAATTGAATATTGTTAGAAATGTAATAATTAACATCAGCTATATTAACATTTTTTAACTTAAGCATGTGAAAATCTGTACTAAAATGATTTTTTTTATAATTAAAATAATCCTGTAAATTTATTATCTTCCTTATGCCCAATATACCACAACCTTTGATTTTTAATCCTCTCAAACATCATCTTATATATATAAGGGATTTTATAGCTGAAAGGTTGCGTGATAATAATGACTTTTATCATGAATATTTTGTCAGAGAACTCAGGTATATAGGATCATCAGTGATGGATGTGTACAACGGATCCCTGGGGGTTAGACAAATCTGCGATGAAGTTATATCAATCATCAGGTCACTGAATATCATTGAACAGGATACTTTTCGCAAGTGGGAAGGATATGATCACCGTAAGTATAAAAGCATTACATTATCTGACAAATCACGCTGGATAGTGCAATATAATGATGATACGTTCAGATTTATTCATCTTTTCCCTGCACGGTTAAGTCCTCATACTTTTAGAATAAAAGCAAATACTCTTAAATCGGCAATTATATATTATATTATAATAGGGAAAGACTTCATCGCACGGGAAGATCTTAACTATGCAAGAAGTCTTATCGGTCTTTCAGCTGTTAAAGATCCGGAAGAATGCGAAGCAATCACAAAAATGATAGATATAATAAGATTTTAAACACCTGGTTTCAAGCCTTCTTGCTTCGCTTCGCATTCTCATTGTTACTGATGCCTTCACACATGCCGCTCACGAACTCGGCGTTAAACGCCTCGGTTCGAACGCTTTCCCCCCCTTCGCGTTCTCATCGCTCCTGATTACTGGATAGTTGTTGATTCGTATCCGTCCTAGCAAGTACACTTTTGAGGTAATTTCAGTGCGTTATACTAAGTTTAGATTTTGGGGAAGGAGATCTGAGAGTTTGTTGGCCGGATAATCCGGGATAATTTCCAGGACTTTTTTT
>JAAYDB010000165.1 GCA_012729475.1 Bacteroidota bacterium | reverse complement strand
CTGTGATTTTCCATAGTCCTGTGATCTTCAACAAAACTATCATACACGACAAGGCCGGAAGTGTCTACAAGAGATATCCTCAGTCCGGGATGTGGTAACAGGCTTATCAGAGAATCAAGTCTGCTGTAATCGTCAGCGATTATAGCAGAATTAATGTAGTTATTAATTATCTCCGTGATGTTACCCAATTCATTATTAAGAAAAGATATTTTGTATTCTTTCTCTCTTTTAAAGAGATAGGTCATGATGAGTAATCCTGCTATCAGGAAAATTGCTGAATAGAAAAACAGCAGATTGTTACGGAATTTGTTTCCCCGTGGTGTTTTCAGAGCTGTCTGATCAGAATTCAAAGAAGTAACCATATCCTGTTTTATTTTTCAGGCAGGAACCGAATTTCCCAAGCTTGTTCCTTAGTCGCGTAATATTAACATCAACAGTTCTTGCTGTAACAACAACATCATTACCCCACACCATGCTCAGCAGATCGTCTCTTGAAAAGACTTTCCCCTGATTTTCAAGGAAAACCATAAGTATTTCATATTCCTTTTTTGTAAGTTCAACTTTCTCATCATTGATAATGATTCTCTTACGCATGGTATCCACTTCCAGTTCCCCGAACCTGAGCCTGGGAGCCGGTTTTTCGGATTTGGCACGTTTAAGGACAGCTTTTACCCTGGCTGTTAATTCATTTACAGAAAATGGTTTGGGGATATAATCATCGGCCCCCAGACTGAAACCTGTGAGAATATCATTTTCGGTCTCTTTAGCGGTAAGGAAAATGACCGGGATATTTATATTCATCTCATTACGTAGCTTGTCTGCAAATTTGAATCCCGACATCGGCCCCATCATTACATCAAGAAGGATGAGATCAAATTCATTTAACTTCCTTTTCATTGCCTCTTCGGCCGAATGGGCAACTTCTGTAATATAACCTGCATTGCCAAGATTATACTGAAGGATCTCACAAAGATCCTCCTCATCATCAACTATCAGAATTTTTTTGCCTACAGGATCCATTTTTCAGTGTCTTTGAGATATTTTATGTTTATAAAAAAAAACAAAATTTATATAACCTCATAATTTCATCAGGACAATCTGTATTTTCTTATAAGTCCTGAGCCTAAGAGGATAATGTAACTATTCTGTAAGATACGAAATAAAAATAGAAAAGAAATGCCCGTTGAAACATGCCGGACAACGGGCATTTACAGTCAGTTATACGCGAAAACACCAGCTTAAAACAGTGCGTAACTCAGTTTTAAGTGGCATGTTATTCCCGGTTCCAGTTTTGTAAAGAACTGGTCTGTGGGATTGAATGATTTGAATATTGATTCTTTTTTATCGTTAAGTATGTTGTCTATTTTTAATCCTATCTCCATTCTTTTTTCCCTGCCTGTTTTTTTGCTGACAGTCAGGTTAAGACTGTGAAAGGGCAAAGAATAAATATCGGGGCGATCGGCTATTCCTACATATTGAAGAGTTGTCCCTTGCACATTATAAAACAGACCTGCTTCAAGATCTGACCAGAATCCCTTTTCTCCTCCGGTATACGATATTCCGCTGTTTATTATCCAGGGAGCCTGTCCGGCCATCTCACGGTTACGTCCTGTCTCCTGTCCCGAACGTGCATTTTCAAGTCTGGAATAGTATTCTGTAAGACTCAGTTCAATTTGCGAACGGGTTAAGGAAATATTGGATGTTATATTGAAATTACTTAGTTCTTCAGATATACTTCCGAGATTTTTACTCAGCTCAAATTCCAATCCAAGCACCTGTCCGTTTCCAACATTCCTCGGCTGAAAGCATCCGGTCTGAGTAGCATACTGGACAACTTCAATCGGTCTTATGAAATATTTGTAAAAGCCGCTCAAGGAGATCATCTGACCATCTTTCATGAATAATTCCCATCGTATGTCAGCATTGTGAATATCTGAACTGACAAGATTGCCGCTCCAGTATTCCCTGCCGGCTATATCGTCTGCATCACGGAACAGTCCCCCTGTAAAAGACCGGCCACTGATAGGATCAACAATCTCTGCAAATGAGAGTTCCTTGAAAGAAGGACGTGCAATGGTTTTGGCATAAGAAGCTCTTAAATTCTGATTCGACGATAACTTGTAAATAAAATTCAGAGATGGGAAGATGCCTGTTTCATCAAGCAACCTGTCATTGTTGAGGACAATTGTCCCTGTCTGGTTTTGACCTGTATAACGTTGAGTATATTTCTCTATTCTGACACCTGCTATAGCCCTTAAGTTTTTTAAAAGATTCACTTCTGCAGAAATATATCCCGATCCGTTAGCGGAATTGGCATTGAACTGGTTGGGGTTAGAAGGGATAAACCCTGCTTCGTATGTCGTTCCGCTGGTGTAGTTAACACCGCCATAAGGCCACAGGTTTTCCGGCATAAAGAGTTCATCCGGGTCTCCCGTTAATGGTATATTCCTTATATTAAACGCATATTTCCTGATCATGAAATCACGTTCCTTATAACCATAAAGGCCTCCGAAATTAAGCCGGGCTTTTTCGCCCCTGAAAGAAAACTCCTTTGTGACATGAAAAACACCTATCAGGTTTATTTCCGAAAGATCTCTCCATATCCTTTCAGGAAAGCCCGATTCGGTGTTTATCCTGAAATCGGAGTTGTCCGTTACATACCTTACAAAACGGGCATCAGGATCACTGATTGATGATATAGTAGGGGATACTTTCCATGTTATTTCCCATTTCTGATCGTTTATGGAATGTTTTCCGTCAATAAGAAGATTTGTCAGGGAACGCTGACTGTATTCAAGATTATGCTGAAAACCTGTGAAATTACTACCCTGGTCAGACCCTGTGTAGTTGAATACTCCCGCTTTCGATTCTCCGTTTTGCAGATGCAGCAGATTGATACGGTATTTTGAATTCCTTGTTTTTACAGCAAAACCGGCCAGCCCGCTTAACAATACATTCTCCACGCCAAAATCACCTTTCTGAAACTCACGAACCTCCAGGTCCATAACGTCCGGATCACTTGATAATCCGTACCGTCCGTACTCTGCATCCTTGTAAAATTCAGTATTGCTTTTATACGATACCCCGAAATTATATCCCAGTGTAACTCTTTCCAGAGGGATCTGATTACCGAATGATCCTCCGAAATTATAGTCTGTGAAACTGGTTTTCTGCATTGCCGCCATCACCGGATTGAAATTCTCGAGTATTTCGCGGTAGCGCTGGCCATCTTCTCCGCCCGGATCAGCTATCACATTAACAAAGAAGGGCAGATTACCGGTCGCAGGGATGGCTCTTGTGCCATCATCAAAACCCAGAAAATCAGTACTCCCTCCTTCATAACTCAGGAAATCGCTTCTGAAATGAAAATCCGGATTATAACTTGTGCCGAAAAAAATATTACCTTTTTTCTTATCAGGAAAATCTTTCACGGATATATCAATAACTCCTCCTGTGAAATCAGCAGGTAATTCGGCACTGAAAGATTTATGAACAATAATATTGTCTATCAGATTAGTCGGGAAAATATCCATCTGCATCGTGTTACGGTCAGGATCCAGACCGGGAATATCCACACCATTGAGGATTGTCTTTGTGTATCTGTCGCCCAAGCCTCTGACATAGACATATTTGCCTCCTTCCACAGATACCCCGGTTACCCTTCTCATCGATGAAGCAGCATCTGAATCCCCCATTTTTCTGAAGCTGGCAGCTGATATGCCATCGGTGAGACTGGGAGAATTCATCCTTATTTTGGTCACAGCCACTTCATTGTTACGCATGGCTCTGGCTGAAACGGTGACCTCAGATAATCCGACCGTTGATGACCGGAGAACAATATTATCCAGAAGAGTTACTTCTCCCGGTTTAACTGTTACATCACTGATAACCTTCGTCTCATATGATACATAAGAGAATCTAATGTTATAAGTTCCGGACTCTATTGGCAGATTGAATTTACCATCCAGGTCGGTGGTAATACCTTTGCTTGTTCCCTCTGCAAGAACAGTGACACTTATAAGGGCATCGCCGTTCGATTCATCTGTGACAGTGCCTCTTATGATGCCGTCCTGTGCTTCAGATGTGAATGAAGTAATAAATATGAAGAAGATTAAAGATGTTAAAAATTTAAATATACGCATAACTGACTGTATTAATGGTTGTTAAAATAGTTCGTTTAATATACCCGACAATGAAGACCATGTCCAGCCGGTAAAAACGTCCATATTACATCCAACTGTGTTGGCTCCTTCAGGAACTGCGGTGACAAAGGCATCGCTGCCGCCTTTAAAGAAGTCGGCGAGACTTGTACCATCAGGTATTGTTGCTTCCAGATTGCTGAATGAACAGGTATAGTAGTCAGGTACAGTATTAAAATCCTGTCCGGTCTTAAGGCCTGTAAAATATATGTTTTCCAGGTCTACCCAGGAATCGGAGCTGAGGTTGTCATCATCCAGATCCACCAGTCCCTGGGCATCGCCTGCATAACAGCTTCCATTCTTAATAGTGTGTTTGGCAGCCATTATCCCTTCCGGGCCGTCAAGTTCCATGCATTCATCACCGGGGTTGATCACCAGAAAATTGTCGAGGGTGCCGCTCCACGACTGGTCAGTATCTATTGCGTCATCGCCTGTGTTTAGTACAATGACATTTTTCACGTTGACAGTGCCTCCGAAGAACTCAACACCATCATCATCATTGGCTACTATCTCTATGTTCTCAATAACAGTGCCTGTACCTACACCTCCCAGTGTCAGACCGTTGATCTCATTACCTTCGCCTATATTGGCTCCTCCGTGACGTATGGAGATATATTTTAGCACTCCGGAATTGGAAGCAGCATCAGAACCACCGTATAGGCCGTTAAGGTCGGAAGCAGGGATGCCTTCTATCTGCATGGCTGACGCTTCAGCTGATATAGGAGCTTCTCCCAGTATTAAGAGTCCTCCCCAGAGACCACTGATGTTCGGCTCAAGATTGGGACTGATGATCTCACCGGGAAGAATCTGGTCAGCTACAGAAGTAAAGATGATGGGAGAGCTGGCATTTCCTTCTGCAATAAGTTTGCTGCCACGGGCAACAAGCAGAGCTGTGGCATTGGCTTCAGAACCTTCTCTGCCTTTTATTATTACTCCCGGTTCTATTGTCAGAGTGACGCCAGAAACAACAGTTATACGCCCCTCAAGTATATATATATTACCCGATTCCCAGGAAGTATCTTCTGTTATGTTAGCAGTCACTGAAATAGCAGGAAAGGCCTTAATGGTAATCACTGCAGTTCCCTGTCCGCTTTTGTTGTTATTATCAGTAAGCTGCAGAGTAACTGATCCTGCACCAACAGTCCTGTCAGCTGTGAAAGAAACCACAATATCGCCTGATGTGGCGCCGGGTGTTGCATCTGTTTTGATAAGAGCTGTACCTCCGCTGGCAGTGAGTTCCGAAGATTTATAGCCTCCTTCAGCAGTAAAAGGGAAGGTTATGTCAATAGCTTGTTTAACTGTTACTTCTGAATTTGCAGGATTAGTTAGCTGTGGAGCTCCTTCTTCAAAAATGGTTAGTACTGCTGTGGCTGAATGTGTCTGATTCTCCTTGTCAGTAATAGTGAGGAGAACAGAACCGGCTCCTGAAACTGAACCTGCCGTGAAAGTGACAATGATAGTTCCGCTTACTGAACCGGCTGAAGGTGCCGTCTTTATTGATGCACTACCACCTGTAGCTACAAAGGATGATGAAAGATACCCGCCTTCTGCACTGAATGCAAAAGAAAGATCAATATCCGAATTTACTTCTACCGTATTCGATACGGGGGCAGTGAGCTCAGGAAGAGCATATTCTTTTTTACAGCCCTGGAGGATGCCCAGAATAAATGCTAATACAATAATTGTTGTCTTTTTCATTATTATTATTTTTAGTTAAGAGTTATTTGCAGATTTCATTTTTCTGTTTTATGAGTATCAGGAATCATACACAATATTTCATTGATTTTCTTCGTCTACCCCGGCCCCAAGGGGAGCGAAGAAAATCAATTTACTCCCCTTGGGGTAGGGGTAAATAAATTGATTTTCAAGCGATTTTG
>JAAYDB010000031.1 GCA_012729475.1 Bacteroidota bacterium | reverse complement strand
GATGCAATAAGACCCTGAAGAATAGGCACTTCAGTCAGCGTTGCGAAATACATGAATGCTCCCACAATTGACGCAAAAAAGTTGGAAAACACCGAATTGCCGCCAACAAGAGCCGATATCCATTCATTAGGTATCACTCCTGCTATGGTCTTCCCGTCATGAGTTGATCCAAGCAGGAAACCGGCAGTGACCACTCCGATAGCAAGCAAGGGGAGGATCTGTTTTGCGAAATCCCATGTTGCAAGGGTCCAGGCTTTGTTTTCTTCATCCACTTTGTCGAAAATAGTGATAACGCTTAATGCAATAATTCCTACAAGCATTGGGACAAGAGGTCTCAGCTTATCACTATCAATAAGATTATTTGAAAGAATAACTGATGCAACAGTAACAAGGAAGGCACCAAGAACCCATTGCCACTTAATCTTAAGGATTTTTACAAGTGAATAAGCAAGAAACATGCTGAAGAAACCTGTGATCCACCATTTATAATGCCAGATGGAATACCAGGTGCTTGTTGTATCTCCTTCAGCAGGTGCTCCCCAATTAGCAAAAACGAGAATCAGAACCAGAGTAAAGAAATGCAATGAAGTCTGCCACATTGGTCTTTTTTCCGGTGGCGGAACAATATTCATCTGTTCTTCTCTTTTTACCTTCTCTTCCTTCCGGTAGATAAAAGACATCAGCATCCCAATAATTATGCTGAAAATAACTGCTCCTATTATTCTTGCAACTCCCATCTCAAAGCCAAGGATCCTTGCGGTTAGAATAATTGCAAGAATATTAATTGCCGGTCCCGAGTATAAGAATGCTATAGCCGGACCAAGACCTGCGCCTCTTTTGTGAATGCTTGAGAATAAAGGAAGGATCGTGCATGAACAGACGGCAAGTATTGTTCCTGAGACAGAAGCTACGCTATAGGCTACCCATTTCTTTGCCCGGGCGCCAAAATACTTTAATACTGAAGCCTGACTTACGAATACCGATATCACTCCTGCAATGAAAAACGCAGGAAGCAGACAAAGAATAACATGTTCTTGTGCATACCATTTTACCAGATCAAGTGTTGCTGCTATTGCTGTGTTGAATCTGGCACTCTCTATGGGTAAGAAGAATGCAAATGCAAAAACCACAGTTATCCAGCCAAGTATTTTTAATTCCTTTTTAAGCTCCATGTCAATTTGAAAATTGTTAATCAGGATGATATTTTGCAAAATTTCGTATGCCTGATGTCATTTTTATAAATCCCAGGAATTATATTTTAATAATATCGGGCATAAATAACCTTGTTTGAAAAGTAGCGGATCGGCTTCCTTTTCACAATAACGTTGAAAAAGACTCTTTTGCGATTTATTGGTTCTTAATTAGTATTTCCTTTACCTGACTCACAGTTGGCACCTGTCCACTAAGTACTACTTTCTCATTTATTACGAGAGCAGGCGTGTGTAATATATTGTATTCCATTATCTTAATAATGTCCTGAACTTTTTCAATGCCGGCATTAATGCCTGTTTCTGCAACAGCATCCCTTGTGATCTTTTCAAGAGTTTTGCATTTCGGACATCCTGTCCCTAAGATCTTTATTTGCATGATTTAATTTTAAATTGAGATAACTTAATAATTAATTGGTACTATTTCCGGTGACTGGAAACATCATGTATTTCACAGATTTCCGGTTCAGTCTCACTATCTTCAAGAAATGATGTAAAAAGTTTTTTCGCTTCCTCCCAGTTCTTCCTGTTAATACAATATTTAATATATGGTGGGTTTATTTCGCCCTGAATAAGTCCGGCATATTTCAACTCTTTAAGATGTTGTGAAAGAGTCGATCTGCCTACCGGCAGTTCTTCAACCAAATCCCCACTATAGCAACATGTGTTCATCTTCGACAGTTTCTTAAGAATATATACTCTCACAGGGTGACTCAATGCCTTTGAAAATCCGGCTATTTTTTGCACTTCATGAGTAAATTCCAATTTGTCTGACATTGTTCTGAATATTTTATATTTTGTTATTTCGCAAATATACGAAATGTTTTTATATTTGTTCCATCAAAGAAAATTTTTAATCCGCATGAAAATTCTGATTCTTTGTACCGGTAACAGTTGCCGAAGTCAGATGGCACATGGGTTTCTGCAATCATTCGATAAAAATATCCGGGTACATTCTGCAGGGACATTTCCTGCTTCAGGGATAAATTCCACAGCTGTAAAAATAATGGCTGAAGCAGGGATTGACATAAGCGGGCATCAACCGAAAAATGTTGACAGGTATATTAATGACAGATGGGATTATGTAATAACTGTCTGTGATGATGCAAATGAGACCTGTCCGGTTTTCACAGGAAATGTAAAACATCGCTTACATATGGGTTATGAAGATCCCTCCCTTATGACCGGGACTGAGGAGTTTATCCTTAGTGAATTCAGAAGAATACGGGACAAGATTAAAAATGACTTTTTCAAACTCTATAATGAAAAAATAAAACCGGAAATAAATGGATAAAACAAAACAAGCATTAGATTATTTCAGAAATAAATTCAATTGTTCTCAATCGGTTGTGACTGTCTTCGGACCTGAATATGGATTATCCGAAGATGATTGCCTTAGGATAGCAGCTGCCTTTGGAGGAGGTATGGGCCGTCGGCAGCATATTTGTGGTGCTGTAACAGGCGCCCTGATGGTACTGGGTTTAAAATATGGGAAAGGACTGGACGATCATGAAGAAAAAAAGAGGTATACATACCAGTTAACAAAGGAGTTTTTTGATGAATTTGTAAGACTTAACGGTTCGGAAAACTGCTTTGAATTACTGGACAGACTGGATATGAACGACCCTGATGACTATAAAAAAATCGTTGAACGGAATTATTATGAAATAAGGTGTGAAAAATATATAACCGACGCCGTAAATATCCTCTCAAAAATGATTGAACAAGAACAACAAGAATAGAATAGAGAACCCTGATTAAGATTCCCCGACAGAGGGATCTGATACTTTGGATTTTTCTTGCGATGTTTACCTGTGCGTTTTCTGTTTATGCATAGGTGTTTATGCTGGCAGCTCTGTTATTTTTTACCTTTATAATTCTTAGGATTATCCTTAATGTATTTTACAATCCTTTCGTAATCCTTTGTGTTACGAACGATATGTACATAATAACCGCTTTGCCAGCCAAAATCAGGATTAATTTTCCGTGCCCGAACCGTAACGGATGATTTAATACCCCTGATAATTGATGGGATATTGTTCCTTTGTGGACCAAATTTGTTGATTCGGTTGTATTTAATAGAGCCGTCAGGCCTGACGGCTCTATTAAATACAAACAATCCAACAACCGGCCTGACGGCTCTATTATATACAATTATGCCATGAATATGGTTTGGCATGATTATATATTTATCCATAATTAAATTTAATTCGGGACGTATCATTGGTGTCTTTTCCCATTCGTCCTGTACAATCCTACCTATTGGAGAAAATAACATTTCTCTGTTTTCAATTGATCCAAAAAATTCTTTTCTGTCTTTTGTACAAATGGTAATATAATATGAGGCATTACTCCCATAATCAAACCATGGTATACGAGGGGAGGTTATCCGGTATTTATTCCGGAATTTTTTGACCTTGTTCATGTGTAAGATCCAATGCAACGTTTTATTCCACTGGTAAATATATAAAAAATATATATTAACCTTACCTTATAGTGGGATGGCTTTCAGTTAAACCAATGCATCAGGTCCTGCAGGGTCAGCCGGAAAAACCTTTTTAAAAGGAGTCACCGGAACAGATACTGATTCTGTATGATAGTTAAGCCTTTTTATCATCCATACATCTTCTTTGCTTTTCCTTGTAAGGGATAATTCACACACTCCTTTTTCAAGCCATTTATTTATACCTCCGCCATGAAGACGTGCCATTCTGACAAGCACACTGTCAGAAACCATTGGGCTTCCTGCCTGCATTGAATATGGGAAAATAGCTAAAGCAGACAAATAATCCTTTGATATATCAATGGATTGTTTGTCTCTGCTTTCAGAAGTCACATCTATCTTTTTTCCTGTAAGGCCACTCCTGAACCGTTTGTTATACAAACGCTTTACTCCTGTTTCTCTTCCCCGGAAAACTCCGCCATTATATATACATTCGCCATCTGATACAAATAATTCTGATATTTTATCATACTTGCCATCATTTAGCAGTGATTCATAAGTATGATAAAGACCATCTATACTTTTTTCTGCCTCCAGGATTGCAATTCTTCCGGATAATTCCTCAACTCTGATTCCTGTGTCTTTATCACTCTGTTCATCAGATTTTGCAACTACCGGTAGAGTTGATACAACTACACCTGTTGTCATGACTGTTCCCATTTTCCGGATAAAGGAACGTCGACCAGTGTCTTTTTTACTATTTAGACCTGATTGGTTATTTGATATATCCATAATTAAACTCCTTTTTTCCTTGCCTTAGGACCAAAATATTTTTTTACATCATAATATCCTATATGACGACCAATCGCTCCTACCAGGTTTAACTGAACACCCTCCCGGCTTCCATAAAAATCAAATCCGCAGTCGTGCCGTATTTTTTCATTTATCATCACTATCATCGCATGACCATTACATGCCTCTTCACATTCCGCTAATATATGAACACCATTACGGACCTTTACAAGCAGGCTCGGACCACACCACTGAGAACCCAATGACTGGTCTGCTGTGTATATTGTCCAAGCATGAGAGTTGGGCGCTGTAAAAAGATGCATGGAGGTCATATTGTTGGAGTAGGTCCATGACCAGGCATGACCAACAAGATCGTCGGAAAGCTCATGACGAAGGTACCGTGGGGGATTAATCCCTTCCATATCTGCCACACCAAAGATGGCATAATAGGATACCTCATTACCATAATATTCTGTTCCCATTTGTGAATGAATGCAGGTTGTCAGGCCGTTGGTTAAATCAAGTGCTATCTGTAAGCTTGTCCTTGGTTTACTGTCGACAAGAAGGTGACTGAACCATGCAAGGTCATGATCAGCTTCATATGCCCTGTATTCAACTTCGTGCCATGTATTTTCCTTATCTTCCCTGTATCTGAGTTTGAATTTTTCCTCAACCTTATAATGTATAACCGGACCTCCCCGATCGTATCGTAATGTAAATTCTTTTCCCACCAATATGTCACTAAACGGCATATTGTTTACGGCCATATCAGTAGGTTCAAAGTTTGTAGTACTTTTAAGTGCTGCCTCGTGCACCTCCTCATCAGTCATGTAGATAAAATCCCTTACAGGACGATATGCCATCCTTTGTCCCTTCACCTGAGGTCTGGGAGTACCAGAAGCCGGAGACACCATAGGTTCATTGCCCTGCTTTTCAAAGGGTCCGAGAGGTGTGAGTTCTCCAACAATTTCCCCTTCGCCTCTGAACATGTAATATTCCAGTTCATCCCTTTCATTAAACCCAAGCCTTACTCCAATCTGCTTCCGGGTGAAGAGGTCAACAACGTATGAAGTAAAGATGCCTGAAAACTCGCACTCAGTTCTGTTGTATATAAATATATTATCATTTACCAGTACATAATCTGACGGGCTGCAATAGCCTAATTCATCCATGAGACGTGTAAGTTCCACAAAATTTGTCGATACCACAGAGGAATAAAATTCCAGGGTTTCTATGCCTGTATCCTGCTCCCAGTACATACCCTTACCTTCTAATCTGTTTGTCAGGTGATGCCGGGTTTCAGGTGCAGTATGACCATTCTTTTCAACATAACCATAATATATATGACGCTGTGCTTCCCTGTCATCAATAATTATCTCATTACCTCCCATTGTTCTTTCTTTTCTGCCACTGGAAAACCATACTTCGATGATTGTTACAAGGCTTGTATCCCGGTCAATAAATACATTATATCCCCTTTGTTCCGATAAGATCATATGCGAAAAGAAAATCATGTTTGCAAGTGGAAGGGCTCCATAACTGCCTGAAAATGACTCACCATCAACCCTAACAGAAAGGTTCCTGATGTCCCGGAAAGAATAATCAAAAACAGGCCCGTCATCTGTTATAATTCTGATGGATTTCCCTGAAAGCTCATCAGTGTACTCTGACCGGCATAAAGGACCTGATTCAGCAATAGCCTTAAGTTTTTCTCCAATCTGGCTTTTAGTAAGTTTTGTGTATTTAAACCGGTGCATCGGGATATTCATTGGATTGTTCATTTATTTTACTCCTTTCTTTTTTAATTCCGGATATTATGATTTTTTATAAATGTGTCGTGCAAGACTTCTTATAACTTCACATGATAGATATTTGTCTGAGAGACTTTCAGTTTTACAAATTTCAATTAAATATAAGCAATTTGTTAATAAACAAGGTCGCTTCAGGACATGAAAATATCTGATTTACATTTGATGACCTATTTGAGAGAAAACCAGTCATTCCAGAATACCGGATATATCAGCAATGAGATAGTCTGATTCTTCTGTGCAACATTTTTCCTAACTTTGTATATGTAACACAACCCGCTTGTTTAATAGTATTTTATTCAGTCATCAGTGCAAAAGACCAGATTATGAAATTCAAATCTGTTTTAAGAAGACCGCAGATTATTTTAGTATTTGCGAGTTTGTTTCTGCTTTCTGCAGAAGGAACAAAAGAGGGCAATAATCAGTTGCAAAGCGACCGCTCTTTTACCAAATTAACCTGGCATACTGCAGGTAACCCCTATCTGCCGCTATGGGAGCATCTGCCCGATGGAGAGCCGCGTGTTTTTGAAGATCCCGATAACCCTGGAAAATACCGCATCTATATTATCGGATCGCACGATGTCAGATTTAAGAGTTATTGCGGACCCGACATAAGGGCATGGTCGGCACCTGTGGAAGACTTATCCGCATGGCGTGATGAAGGGCCCATTTTTACCTACCCGATTGGCGGACAGTGGGATGTTATGTACGCTCCTGACCTCGTAGAGGTGAAAAGAAAAGACGGGACAAAGGAATACTATCTGTATCCTCACAGCCGTGGCCGAAACAGAGAAGCGATGGTGGCCAAAGGAAGTCGCCCCGATGGTCCCTTTACACCCATCAACATGACTGAGGACGGAACAGGTACTGTATCCGGCAGTACTATGGGATTCGATCCGGCAGTATTTATTGAATACATCACTGATCCGAAAGATCCTGATTATGAAATAGGGTTCAGAGCGTACGGTTTCTGGGGATTTCAAAGGTCTTCAGCTGGTCAGCTGGATCAGAACACAATGTATTCCCTCAGACCCGGAACCCGTGCCATAAACTATTTTATACCTGCCAGTTCGAGGTATGGTGTAATCAGAGACCCTGAAGGCACAGTCTATCCTAATGTTTATCCTGGTGAGGATCTTGGTTCTTTTAACTTTTTTGAAGCTGCATCAATTCGTAAGGTCGGTAATAAATATGTATGGGTTTACAGCGGATATTCAGGCCCTGATTATGGGTTAAGCAGTACCAACTCTGCCTTACGTTACGCCTATGGAGACTCTCCGTTGGGTCCGTGGAAAAGCGGAGGCGTCCTTGTCGATTCACGGGCGGTGGTACCGGGTCAGGACGGGACTACACTACAGACAAGTTATTCGGGACATAATACACATGGTAGTCTCGAATTGATCAACGACCAGTGGTATGTTTTCTATCACAGGGCACCAAGGGGATTCGGAAATGCGCGTCAGCCAATGGTAGCACCGGTCAAAGTTGTATGGGATGAAAAACCGGTAGCAGAAGGCGGAAAAGTTACTATCAGGGGATATAACCCTTATTCGGAAGATAATATATGGACTGCAAAAGATAGCCAGGGGAGAGAATATACCGGAGCCGAAGTGACTTCAGAAGGCTTTCATATATACGGACTCGATCCCTATCAGTATTACTCTGCAGGATATGCATGCTATCTTTCCAATACCAACACTCAGCAGGATTCATGGGATATATGGGATAACAACATGCCCATTGCTGATGTGGGGAACGGTCATATTATAGGATACAAGTACTTTGGCTTCGGAGGGCTTGATAAAGACAGGAAAGGTTTGAAGGCCTTCAAAGGGACCAAACCCCGGAACAAAACAGCATTCAACCTGTTCCTTACACCAGGGACAAAGAGCGCATTTAAAGTAAATGTCTGGCTTGACGGACCCTGGGATAATGATACATGGAAAGGCAAAAAGATTGGTGAAATAAATGTACCTGCAAATTCTGCACAGGAAATAACAAAATTCACGACAGACGTCTCAGCCTTTGTTGACAAACTGGACAAAAAGCATGCTATCTTCCTTGTGGCCGAAGGTCCGGAGAAAGAGGATCTTTTCGATTTATGCGGACTGGGATTCAGTTCTAAGAAAAAGAAAATTGTTCGTCCGGTTGCACCCACAGTAAGTATCAGAGTTAACGGAGAGGAGATAGATCTCCCGGACACTCCGGTCAGATCTACAAATGCCAACGGTATTGTCAGTCCTGATCTTTATGAGACTACATATAAACTTCCGTCCGGCATAACCGGAACACCAATCGTATCGGCATCTGCAAGCGATCCTGAGGTGAAAGTAACTGTGACCCAGGCGGAATCGAATTCAGGAAAAGCTATTGTTAAATTTGATTATAAAGGCGTAGTCAAAACTTACATAGTCATGTTTGCTTTAAAATAAATCCTTTATGAATACAAAAGATGAACCGCAGGACTTCGCATTAATCCGCAAGCAGTGTGAAAAGACAAGCCTGATCACTGAACGGGTAATTGATGATTACATTCTTGCATTTGCAGCAAGACATCGTGATCTGGGGAAAAAAATGATACAGAATTTTTCAAGGTTTAACCATATACTTTCAAAATTTGACAAATCCCATGTGGAATTGTTTAAGAGTCAGTATATAACACACCGGGTCTTCAAAAATGGCGGTTTGATAGAAAAATTCCTTAGAAATCCTGCCCTGGATCATTTCACTGGAGAGGACAGGGAATACCTGATGCAGCAGTCGGAGATCCCCTGGCGTTTCAGCTTCTCCGAGATGTTGAATGAACCGGCTGAAGATTTCTATTTGATGAAAGATATATTCTCCGGAGAGGAATACCTTCTGTTCTCACCTTCAATTGTCAGATTAAAGGCTACAGAAAATATACTTCTCTGGTTTAACCTTATCGGATATAACGGATTATGCTGGCAGAGCTACGGGCCTATCGGGGCGTTTCAGAGCTTTGGACCTGAAGACGTATTTTTCTTTGCCACGGAAAATAATCCGGGTCTGGAGGATGAATCAGAAGTGCAAAAAGATATTGAAAATGATCCTCTTCCATATATGATGTTGCTATCAGGCGCTGCTTTCCCCCGAACCTTTCATAAGAAGGACGAGATAATAATCATGATGGCTGAACATGAATCGGGAAAACCGGATACTGTCAGACTCAGGAATAAATTTATTTCTGAGTACAACGATGGAGTTTACCGGTTTACCCACAAATTGACCGGAATACCTCCTGGTTTTGCTCAGATATATTATGATGAGGATGAAGAAATTCTGTTATTCCATGCACTGACAGAGACAGGGTTTAAACGTCTGGTAAAGGATTTCAAAACATTTGGTTATGATATCCCGGATATACCCTATCTCAGGGTCAGACCACAAATGGTAACTACAACTGAAACAATCCTGAAAAAGAAAATAGTGCTGAACGAGTATGAGGATCTATTTGAAAAAGATACAGATCCGGCAGATGACGAACACACTAAAAAGATGAATGCTTTTTTGGCTCTTGTCATCCCTGAGATAAATGAAGGCCGGGAACCTGATATTGAAGAAGCAGCACGAAAAACGGGGATTGCTCCTGACACCGCCAGCGACCTGGTAAAAATAATCCGGGATCAGAGGACCGGGGTAAAAGGACCACCCCCTTTGAAAATGAAAAAAGAGCAGAACTTAAATGAGAGAGGCAAAAGCCTTAAATCAGGCCCAAAATCAGCAGAGTTAAGTAATCTTTTCCTTGCAGCAAAACAAATATACGATCTGGAGCCCTGGAAAAGTCTTTATGAAACTGACATTTTCGGGGTGAAGATGCCCGGCAGCGGACTAACCTGGTTCATTTCGGTTATGGGAATACACGGTGAGTTCACTGCAATCGCAGCATACAAGGGCTACTACGGGCTTTTCAGGTTTAATGAATTACAGGAGAGAGAAGGAAGCCTTCCCGATACGAGTTTGTTTACAATACCTCATCTGCTGATTTCATTCACTGACCGTGAAGATCTGGATAAAGAAGATCTGGAGGCAATTAAGAAATCAGGAGTAAACTTCCGGGGCAGGGGTCAATGGCCAAAAATTGAAGAGATCATCCCCGGATTTGCCCCGGCTTTTCCAGAAAAAAAGACTATGGAAGACCTGCCGGTATTACTGGATCAGGTTGCATCACTACTTATATCAGCCCGGAATAATCCTGATATCCTTTACAAAGAAGGAGATAAAGGAGATTATATTCTGATAAGGACACCTTATTCTGATAAGGGTGAGATTAAATGGAAGAACGACTACGAAATTCCTGACTCTGAAAAAGCGAAAGTGAAATACCAAATGACATACAGGCAAAACAGTTCTGATGAAGTCTCAAAACTGCAGTCTTCAAATGTTACCCTGCAGACTGACCTGGTTCTGTTACCTACCCCGGTAAAGGAAAAGGGCAGAAAAGCCTTTTTCCCTTTTATGTTGTTACTGTTGGACAAGAACAGTGGAATGATCCTCGGAATGGATCTTTTACATCCCGATCCGGACCTGCCTTCCATGTATGAGTCTGTCCCACAGAAAATGCTTGAAGCAATCCTGAAATTAGGTTACAGACCTGAGCAAACAGAGTTCAGGACAAGCTTATTTTTTGATCTGACAAAGAATGCTCTCAGGCGCTCGGGATGTACACCGGTTATGGTAGGAAAAATGCCTCTGATGGATGAAGCAGTCGGGTCGCTTTTTAATAACTTTATGAGTCAAAACGAGCCACCGGCGATATAAACATTATAAGGATCGCTTGCTTATCTCATCCAGAATATCCTGTATATCATCCTGGCATTTCCCCTGCTATAATCCGGTAATCTCCCTGAAATTAATCCGGAAAGCAAATGGCACTAATGACAGTCAACCAGGTGTGACCTTTTATGATCTTCTAATTTTCATTATCTTTGTCTTTTCTCATACATATAAAAAATCCCAAAACATAAATGACCTTTAATGAATCAGACCTGATTCCGGAACTGCTGGAATCAATTGAATATATGGGTTTCACAGAAACCACCCCTGTTCAGGAAAAAGCACTACCGGCAATTATGGCAGGAAAAGACCTCATAGCCTGTGCCCAGACCGGTACCGGAAAAACCGCAGCTTATCTGTTGCCAATTTTGAATGAAATTTTTACCAAGAAACCCGATCATACACATACACTTATACTGGTTCCTACCCGTGAACTGACCATACAGATCGATCAGCAGATTATTGGTCTGGCTTATACATTAGGCATTACATCAATTGCTGTTTATGGTGGCGGAGATGGGAGCGGATGGGAACAGGAAAAAATTGCTCTCTCAGGGGGTGCTGATATAATTGTTGCTACCCCGGGCCGACTGATTTCACATCTTAATCAGGGTTATGTGAGATTTGATCAGATTGAAGTATTGGTCCTTGATGAAGCTGACCGTATGCTCGACATAGGATTTTATGAGGATATTATGCATATAATCTCCTGCCTCCCTAAAAAACGCCAGACTCTGATGTTCAGCGCAACAATGCCAGCTAAAATCAGGGCCATGTCAAAGCGTATAATGAAAAAGCCGGTGGAAATTGCTCTTGAAATATCGAAACCCGCCGATGGAGTCAAACAAATTGTATATCATCTGCAGGATGATCAGAAAGTACCTCTCATAAACAAACTTCTTTCTGACAATCCGGATCACCGGAGCATTCTGATATTCAGCTCTACAAAAAAGAAAGTAAATGAGATTGTCAGGGGATTGCGCTCAGCGGATTATCTCGTTGAAGGTATTTCATCAGACCTCGACCAAAAGGAAAGGGAAAGGATGCTGATAAGGTTCAGTACGCGTAAAAGCCGCGTGCTTGTGGCTACAGATGTTCTCAGCAGAGGGATTGATATCAAGGATATCAATATGGTAATAAATTATGACGCTCCTTCAGATGCTGAAGATTATGTGCATCGTGTCGGACGTACTGCACGTGCTGAAAAAACAGGAGTTGCAGTAACACTCATTAATAAATCTGATCTGATCAAAATGCAGAGAATTGAAAAACTGATTGGTCAGAAAATCAATTTAGTGAGTCTCCCTGATTCTTTGGTCAAAAAAATCATTAAAACCCAGCACTCCCGTGTTTTACTTAAGAATTCTGTAGAGCAAAAATCAAATAAAACAAGAAAGAAGAAACGATTCTACAGAGAAAAAAAGAAAATGAGCAACTCTAAGAATAAATTGCCAGATTAAATCTGAACCAGCTTTTCTCCAGCCTCAACAACGTTTCCATGCAATCAAATTTCAAAATCATGTTGTATATTTAGTAAGTCATTAATTCCGAAAAGATATGGAAACGGTCAGGAACATTCTGAAATTGGTAATCCTTAAGATAGGGGATCATAATATTACAGTCTCAACCCTGCTGATAGTAATTCTTATTTTCCTTGTTACCAAAATCCTGTTGTAGATCATTAAAAAAACTATTTTCAGAAAACAGACTATTGAAAGGATGCAAATGAGTAATGCCTACTCATTATTCCAGATCATCAAGTATATCCTTTGGATAGTTTCAGTACTGTTCATGATGCAGACTCTGGGAATCAGTATCACTGTTCTTCTTGCCGGTTCAGCTGCTTTACTGGTTGGTATCGGACTGGGGCTTCAACAAACTTTCAACGACTTTATTTCAGGTATTATCCTTCTTATTGAAGGAAGCACCCGGATTGATGATGTCCTTGAAATTGACGGCGAAGTGGTAAAAATCCAGGAGATAGGAATAAGGACATCCAAAGGGCTTACAAGGGATGATATAGTTGTTATTATTCCCAATTCAGTAATCACTACGAGTAAGGTAATTAACTGGAGTCACCAGTCGAAAAAAACCCGTTTCAGGATTAAAGTCGGAGTTGCATACGGATCTGATGTTGATCTTGTTATCAGGATTCTGGAAGAAAGCGCCCTGGAGCATCCAGAAATAAAGGATAAGGAACATATTAATGCCCGTCTGGTTGATTTCGGCACTTCACCTCTCGACTTTCATCTGCTGTTCTTCAGCGATAATGTCTTCAGGGTTGAAAAGATTAAAGCTGACATAAGGAAGATCATCAGCAGGAAATTCATTGAAAATGGTATTCTGATCCCCTTCCCTCAACTTGATCTCCATGTGAAAGATATATCCGGAAATCATAATCAGAAAAACAGCTAACCCAAAATTTTTCCGGATATTTTTTAATCCTAAACTGATCCGGCCGTAAGACATTAAATATATTCCATAATATTACCTGATTTTTTCAGCAAGACTGTAATGATAAAACTGTTTAGTACCTTTGCCCCATAATATATAAATTATGAGATATGCCTTCAGACTGCCCTTTTAACACTGATTCGGAAAATGAAAAAGGTTTTTTCAGATCAAAGTTTTTCTGGAAACCATTTCTTGGAATAGTCCTTGGCGGTCTGGCAGGGTACCTGTTTTATTATTTTATCGGGAGCGAACTGGGCTCTTTTTCAATGATGAGTAATGCCCGGGCCAGTATTATTCTGGGTTGCCTGGTAGGTTTCTGGATTGCAGGAGCTACATGTAAAAGGTTCAGGCCCTGATGAATATTTATTTGTAGGCCGATTCAACAAACGTTTTGTAGTGTGATAGTATAACCGACCTTTTGGGTTTCAGTGTCTGTGACAGCATGCCATTATCCACCGTCCATTTATCCGGAGAAAACAGATACTTTTTAATTTTTTCAAAATCAGCCAGAGTAGTATTTACTTTAAGAACTTCTTTGCCAAGTTTTTCAGTTACTTTTTTGTTTTTGATCAGATCTTTATCACTGATATCATTCTGTATTCCGTTATGCCCGGACCACTCCCTCAATGTTCCCATATCCGGGAGAATTACTGCAGATGCAAATTTCTGATTATCTCCGAACACAATACAATTTTCAATAAAAGATGATTCACGAAGTCTGTTCTCTATTGCCTGGGGAGCAATATATTTTCCTGACGATAGTTTAAAAATCTCTTTTTTCCTGTCAGTAATCATCAGATACAGTCCGTTTTTCAGGTAACCGATATCACCAGTATGTAGCCAGCCATCCTGATCAATTATTTCCTGTGTAGCCTTTTCATCTTTGTAGTAGCCCTTCATCACATGAGGTCCTTTAACAAGGATCTCACCATCATCAGCTATTTTTAGTTCAGTGTCGTCAAGAGGGGTACCATTTGTACCCAGAACATTATTCACAGGAGGATTAACTGTTATAACAGGGGAGGTCTCTGTCATCCCGTATCCCTGGTATATATTGAGTTTAGCTGCAGTGAACAGACGTATGATATTATCTCTGATAGCGGCCCCTCCGCTAACCACCCACATTTCATGTCCCCCAAGAGAATCACGCCATTTACTATAGACCAGTTTATCGGCTACACGATGCCTGAGTCGGTAATATACACCTGTTTTTTTGTTATTATAATTATTTGCAAATTTCCAGGCCCAATGATAGATCAGTTTCTTTAATCCTTTCAGATTCTTTCCTGCAGCTTCAAGTTTTGAATACATCATTTCCAGGACTCTTGGAACAGCACAAAATCCATCACTGTTACAACTTGCCAGATCCCTGGCAACGGTTGAAAGGCTCTCTGCATAATAGATACTTATTCCCAGTTGCTGGAACTCATAATTCATTGTTCTTTCATAAGCATGACAAAGGGGAAGAAAACTTAGCATCCTGTGCTGAGAACCTGCTGTCTGTCTTATTGCGTGTCCATTAGTGTTAAAAGTAAGGTTACGGTGCGTCAGCATAACCCCTTTGGATTCTCCTGTCGTTCCTGAAGTATATATAATTGTTGCTACTTCATCAGGAGATATTTCTTTTTTGTTCTTCTCAATAAGCGGATCAAACCGATGACGGTTTTCTTTTCCCAATGCAATAAGATCATCAAAACAAAATCCGTATCCGCAATTGTCAATTGTCATAACACTGGCCTGATGATCCATCTTACCAATAAGCTGTGAAAGCTTTTTATAAAGAGATTTGTGTCCCAGGATAATCAACCTGGAATCACTGTGATTGAAGACATGTAAAAATTCACTTTCACTAAGAGTAGTATAAACGGGTACGAATATCAGTCTTGCAAGTGTGCAACCCATATCCAGATAATTCCATTCCGGGCAGTTATTACATACAACTAAAATCTTGTCTTCAGGTTTGTACCCCATTGTAAGCAAACCACTTGCCACATTCCATGAAGCATCAATATACTCCTCAACACTTACTTTAACCCATTTACCATCAACAATTTTAGCGAAGATATCATCCTTGGGAAAACACCTCTTAAGGTTATCCAGGTAATCAAATGTTCTTGTCGGGGTCATAATTGAAAAAGAAATGCAAAAATATAAATATTCACCTTATAAAAAAACGGCTGATGAAGATCTTGTTTACATCTCTGACGAAGAACATTCTTATTATAACTTATTCCCGATTTTTATTCCGAAATATATTGTTCTGGGAGATATCGGTCCGTATATATATGAAGGATCCCGGTCAATACCCATATCAAAATCAGTTTGAAATGAATTAAAGATATTTTTTATTCCGGCAAAGAATCTGACAGAACATCCGTTAAGCTTAATGTCGTAGTTTAACTTGCCACCCATATCAAAAAAGGGATCTGATTTCTTCAGGATACCCCGGTCGGGATCAGGTATCATTGGCCCGAAATATGGTACATACATCCTGCCTGTATAAGTAAAAGTGGAAGAAAAACGTAATTTCTCTGTCAGATCCCAGTCAAGGTTTACATAACCATAATCTGCCGGAGTGCGAAAAAACTCTCTTTTATTGAATTGCTGTGCAATATCATATTTACTTGACTGAAATGTAAAACCTGATATCAATGAGAAATTAGTCAGAGGCTTGAGTTTGAACTCCATATTTACTCCTCTGACAACAGCTCCATCTTCTGCATTTCTTCGAGTATACAGAACCCTTCCGTTCTCATCAGGTTCACCTATTTCGTTAACGAAGGGATCTCTCAGGATAGTATAAAATCCTTCTATCAGCAAACCCGTATTAACAGTACCGATAAGCTTATTAAAATCGACAGAAGCCATGAAACTATGACTTGTTTCCTGTTCCAGTCCCGGATCATTAACGTGTATTACCTGTCTTGCACCAGATGTTTCAATATGCAGATCTTCATTGAAGATCTGAGGAGCTCTGAAGCCCTGGGAATAGCTGACACGGGCCCGTAAACAAGGAAATAATTCATACATCAGACTGATTCTCGGACTAAAGACATTACCCTCACTCGCCTCTTCTGATTTTGCATTGTCAATAATTCTATAGCGGTCCAGTCTTCCTCCCAATCCTAATTTTAATTTGTTTAATTTAAGGTCATATTGAAGATACCCTCCATAAATGGAAGAGGATTGGTCAGAAACAAGAATGTTCTCTGTGTGAGGCACACTTATTATTGAATCATTGATAATAACAGCATTATCATAATCAGGATATCCCAGTTTTTTATCCCTGAGAGTACTGCCTGTCTTTTCAAGACCTGCAATCAAAGAAGAATTGCCAAGATACAATTTATACTGAATACCTGTATTGTATGTCAGGTCTTTTGAGAGTCCGTAATCTTTTAATGATTGATTTGCACCATAGTATGAATTACGGACAAGGTTCTGCAGAGAAAAATACAGAGAGAGAAGATCGTAATCACGGAAATACTGTTCAAAAGTAAAAGCTCCTGTTGTTATATTATGCCTGACTGTCTCCGACATATCTCTTTCATGAATGGGGTAATCGTGTTTATTACCTCCGTCTCTTTCCTCTTTAATATTGAAGAAATCAAGGGAAATTTTATTTCTTGTTCCAAACTTATGGTATAATGTACTGCCTATTGTAGTGTTATTCATTGGAGATATCTCAGAGAAATCGTCTCCATTGGCATCAAACATTTGTCTTTCTCTTGTAAAACCGAAAAGTGACATTCCCGTTTTGGCATCACTTGAATTAACTGAAATATTCAGATCAACAGAATTGTCAAGTGCAACACCGCCTGTCCCTTCCATACCAACACCTGTTAGTCCCGTATTGATCCCGGCTTCATAGGCATTATTCATTGGCTCGGAGAGGATAATATTAACAATACCTGCAATAGCGTTGCTTCCGTACAGTGCTGATCCTCCCCCTCTTATCACTTCAACCCGTTCAATCATATTGGCAGGTATCAATTCAAGACCATAGACACCTGCCAGTCCACTGAAAATAGGACGGCTGTTAATAAGTATCTGGGAATATGGCCCTTCCATACCATTCATTCTGACCTGCGAGAAACCACAGTTCTGGCAATTATTTTCTATACGGAGGCCCGGAGCAAAATTAAGCCCTTCCATCAATGTTACTGATTGTGACGATGAAAACATTTTAGGAGACAGGGTATTTACTATTGTCACTGCTTCCACTCGTTTTATTTCACTTCTGTCAGCTGTTACAACGACTTCTTCAAGACCAAAAACATCTTCTTCAAGAGAAAAATTTATTTCTTTAGTTTCTCCTGTAGCTATTGTAATCTGAGTTTCAACAGGTTTGAACCCTATTGCTGTTGCCTGAAGCATATGTGTTCCCGGAGGCAGGTTAACAAGCATGTAGTGCCCGCTCTCATCAGTGTTGATACCATAAGTTGTGCCTTTGATACTGATCGTAGCAAAAGGAATATGGTCTGAGTTACTGGTAACATGACCAACAATGTTGGCATCTGATCTTTTCTGGGATAATAGTAAGGGGCAATATATAAGGATTAAACATAATATACTTAAACATTTTTTCATCTTAACATTTTAAAAAAATCACACAAAACTAGTATTAAAGAAATTTCTAAATAAAAAAGAGAATGACGATTTCTCCTGAATAATTATTTGTGCAATTAAGAATTCGGTGCCCTGGGCCGGTTGGAAGAGATAAGACAGAAATTCAGGATACGGCTTCGCTTTTTGTTAAGTATACATAAATTCAGTATATTACGAAATATAGTGGCTCCTGAATATGTTAAAAGGACAATAGCAATAAAATTAGAAATAAACTGAATGAGAAGAAAGCCTTTTTCCGAATGATTATGGTTAATGGGGATATCTCCTGAATGACTCTTATAAGGGTGTGAATGGACAATATTTACTCCATTAACTAAATGTGTATGATGGAAAAATGTGACAGATATAAAATAACCTGCAAAAAGTATCACCAAAAGATACCCTGCAAATTTCTTATGCGTCCGTAATGAGTGCAATAACTTCATATCTCTTAAAAGAGACATCAAAGATAGAAGTTTTTATTCGATTATGGATTATATCTGTTGCCCAGTATCAGTTTATTACCGGAATCATCGACCTCATACAGCTGTGGTTTTCTTGGTCCATTCCCTTCGGCATGGTGTATAATTAACAAACGCTTTCCTTCAAAGGTGGTGAATAACATACCGTGTCCGGAGTTGTCACCCTTAAATGCTTCCTTTTCCTGGATCCATGGACCTTTGATTGTTCCCGACTCAGACCATGCCACGCCCTGTGCATATCTGTTTTCGCCCCAGCTCGACCATAACATTCCCAGCCTTCCGGTTTTTGTTCTGAACATCTGAGGTCCGTCGGTAACCCATCCCGGCATTTTCAATCCGAAGGTAGCTTCCCCTATGCTATTCATCTCTTTGGACCATGGTGCTTCACTTGCACGGAAAATAGTTACCGGGTCAGCAGTCCGGTGAGTAAGATCCTTTGAAAGGGGCATGTAAGCCATTGTTCCGTCTATAAGCTGTGTCCATTCATGAACGATCACCATATATGTAGTATCATTTTCCGTATAGAGAGTACCATCAATAATATCCCAATCTTCCGGACCGAGACAAAACTCCCGTTCGGCAACCAGAGGTTTATAGGGTCCTTCCGGTTTGTCAGACACCAGAAGCTGAGTCTGGTTACGCGGTACATTGTAACGGCGGGGTACTACCTGGATCAGTGTGCTATGGTCACTCCAGGTCCCGGCATAATAGTATTTATCTCCTATATGGTGAATCTCTCCTGCTGCGCAGAACAGACCATCCATCCATGTCCCTGTAAGATCAAGGATTGAAAAAGGACCGGTCCACATCTTGAGGTCTTTACTTTTATATAAACGGCCACCCGTACCTGTCAGATAGTATGTTTTAGTCTCTTCATCGGGGTATATAAAGGGATCACTCATTGACAAATCGTCGAAAGAAACTGTCACTATTTCAGGTTCCGGACGAGGAGGTCGCATCATTGGCTGCTGTCCGGGAGTTCCGACAGGGGGTCGTACTCCTCCGAAATTTCTCTGTCCCGGATTGGCAGGAGGTGCCTGTTCGCCTGGTACAAGAGGCTTCTTTTCCCTTGTTTGTGCCTGTGCCATGGAATTTTCAAGGTTTCCGGCCATAATTACCGCAATAAATGCTAGAGCTAAAGAAACATTCAAAAATTTATTCATAATAATCTGATTTTAGTTGTGACTGATCAGCAAATCATATAAATTTAAATGTTAAATATACACTAAATCAAATAAATATTCTTCCCTAACCGCAATTTTTATAAAAATTCCACTATTATGATGGAATCCATTAAGGCTTTATATTACCTGTTTTGTGCGGTTTTTAGGCCTCCAAAATGCCAACCAATTGATCTATAAATAAAAGGGTAATTTTTTCTTGTAAATATGGGTGTCTTTCGCACTAAACAACACAGAGAGTTCTTCAGCCCGGAGGGCTGGACTTCCAATAGTACAGGTTCCTCCGGGGCAGTGGCAATAAAACCGTTTCAACCACCTTCAACTTCTTCAACTTTTTCAACTTTTTCAACCGGGGAAAAGCTACCGTCAGTCAGGATGTCATTTTGAAGCCAACCCCTCCAGGGTTTTTGTTATGATGTAATGCACCTTTCCCGGGGTGGAACCCGGGCTACTGGATGTTGACACCTCCGGTGTCATGGAAAAAAAGGATCAATGTTTTGCACAGCATTAAATTCCGGGAATAATTATATAAAATTCATTTTGGGTGTCTTTCGCACAAAACAGGAATATTCTTCCCTAACCGCAATTTTTATAAAAATTCCACTATTATGATGGAATCCATTAAGGCTTTATTAGTTACCTGCGATCCGTTATCTACAAAAACAAAACTTGAATATGTAAGATTTAATTATTTGATCAGGATATTATATATTTGATAATAGAATAAACTCATTTCCGGAGTTAAAAACTGGAAAAAGATTTAACTCCCTTATATTATCAGTTGTTGTAAATGGAGATGATAATTTATAGCTGCCTGATTATTGTATTGAATACCAGGCAAATGGTGTAATATGGTCTTAGAAAATTAAAATTATGGATAAAAATTTACTAAAAACACTTACCGGGGAAATTCTTCAATCGAGTATAATAGATAATGAATTGTATGCTAAATACGATGTGAAACGCGGGCTAAGAGATATATCCGGTCAGGGGGTTTTAGCAGGTCTTTCCAAAATATCCGGCGTTCGTGGTATGGAAATGAGAGACGGTGAATTACACCCTGCTGAAGGACAGCTAATATACCGGGGTATTGATATAAACAAGATAATTGAAGGATTCACTTCAGAGGATAGATTCGGTTTTGAAGAAACTATTTATCTGCTCTTATTCGGAAAATTACCGAATGCCTCACAATTAGATTCTTTTACTGAATTATTGAGGGAGTACAGAAAATTACCACATGGTTTTATCAGGGATACACTAATGAAATCACCCAGTAAAGATGTGATGAACACACTTGCAAGAAGTGTCTTGTCTCTCTACAGTTACGATGATAATCCTGATGATACTTCGCTGGAAAATGTCCTAAGTCAATCTCTGTCTCTGATATCAAATTTTTCTTTAATAGCTGTATATTCCTATGCGGCGATTTTATATTACTTTGACAACAAGAGCCTGATAGTTCATAAACCGGTAAAAAAACTGTCTTTAGCTGAAAATTTACTGCACATGTTAAGGGCTGATAACGTATATTCAAAACTTGAGGCAATACTCATAGACCTGGTCCTGGTATTGCATGCAGAACATGGAGGAGGGAATAATTCGACATTCACAAACCATGTGGTTTCATCTTCCGGAACAGATACCTATTCAGCTGTAGCATCGTCTGTATGCTCTTTAAAAGGGCCGAGGCATGGTGGTGCAAACATTAAGGTAACCCAGATGATGGATGATATCAAGCAGAACATCAATGACTGGGAGGATGATGATGAGATTGCAGGGTATCTGAATAAAATTCTTGCAAAAGAGGCTTTTGACAAACTGGGATTAATCTATGGGATAGGACATGCAGTATATTCTCTGTCTGATCCGCGGGCAATAATATTAAGAAGATATGCAGAAAAACTTGCCCGGGAAAAGAATTTAACTGATGAATTCGATCTGTACGCAAGGGTAGAAAAACTGGCCCCTGTTGTTGTGTCAGAACATCGTAAAATGTACAAGGGTATAAGTGCAAATGTTGATTTCTATTCAGGTCTGGTATATAAAATGTTAAATATCCCGCCGGAATTATTTACTCCCTTATTTGCGGTAGCCAGAATAACAGGCTGGAGTGCTCACAGGCTGGAAGAGATCGCTAACAAGGGAAAAATTATTCGACCAGCCTATAAGAGTGTAGTAACAGATGAAGAATATATTAAATTAAAAGACAGATAGTTGTATTTTGTCAGGCAAAATGGAATCAGAAGCTTCAAATGGTATTGAGTAAGATTGCCTGAATGATTTATTTCAGTTTCCTGGTTTGTTCACGCTGTCATTGTGGATGGTTTTTTCTCTGTCATTTCGCGGACAAAGCTTCAAAGAACAAAAAAATGCTGCTTTTCAGCAATAATAAAGGGCATGATTCAGTTATTAACCTTTAAACATAGAACTATCATAATGTTTATTAGAATTTATCAAATGTTTCATATTCGTAAAACAAAATCAATTATCATGAAAAGAAATGTATTATTTTTTGCAGGGTTGATTGCCCTCTTAAGTCTGTTTTCATGTTCTAAAGATGATGATCCTGAAAACGCTTTTAAATTTGACGGACAGGAGTATCTGATCAATGATGTATACCTTATTGAAGAAATTTTCAATGATGGTGCCAATAGTGAGATGCATGTTTTCCAGTTTGTTTTCGGTAATATTTCCGGCAACGATACTACTATTTTTGCCCTGGCAGTATATGATGAGGAAACAAATACCCTCGGGGGCAACTATCCTTCTCTGGGCTTTACCGATGATGACCAAAGGATGATCAATCCATTTGCTCTCTTTTTTCTTAGCGGAATATCTGTCGATGGAGGAGATACTTTCTACCTGACAGGAGAAGGAGGCAGTGTAGATGTTGAGATCGACAACAACGGAATTTATTCTTTGACTTTCAACGATATAAGTGTTGGCGAATATGAATCAATCGGTGAAAATGAGAATTATAATGAAATCGGTACCGTTTCCGGTTCATACGAAGGTATTATTCATAAAGAGGTTGAGGAAGTCGGGATTACCAAAGGCAACGTGATGCATGAGCGTCTCAATAAATTACTTAAGAAGGTTAATTGATCATTAATAACAAAAGAGTGTATCTGAAAAACTCTTTTTAAATCCTTTCTCCTGAAGAGAGTGTATTGGTTTTTATCATCAATACATTTCCTTCGGGAGATTAAAGGGTTAAAATAACTTCATTTCATTTTTCTTCTTCTCTTATCTGTACCCTGCGTATCTTACCGCTTATTGTTTTGGGAAGTTCAGTAACAAATTCGACTATCCTGGGGTATTTATACGGAGCTGTCACTTTTTTAACATGTTCCTGTAATTGTCTGGCCAATTCGTCGCCGGGAGTATAGTTTTTGGCAAGAATAACTGTTGCTTTTACTATCTGTCCCCTGTCAGGATCTGGAACTGCAGTAACAGCACATTCAAGAACGGCAGGATGTTCAATAAGAGCACTCTCTACTTCAAAAGGGCCAATCCGGTATCCCGAACTTTTAATAATATCGTCAGCCCTGCCGACAAACCAGAAATAACCATCCTCATCGGACCAGGCCATATCACCTGTTCTGTATACTCCGTCGTACCATACACTCTTTGTCAGTTCATCATCACGGTAATAGCCTTTGAACATACCCACAGGTTTTCTTTTCCCTGTATATATCACAATCTCGCCTTCATTACCTATCTCGCACGAATTTCCTTTCTCATCAACAATGTCAATATCATATCCCGGACTTGGCTTACCCATTGAACCGGGTTTAGGATCCAACCATGGATAAGTGGCAATTGCCACAGTACATTCCGTTTGACCATATCCTTCCATGAGCCTGATACCGGTTTTTTCAAAGAAATACCTGTATACTTCCGGGTTCAACGGCTCTCCTGCAACAACACAGTTAACAAGAGAGCTCAGATCATACCTGCTCAGATCTTCCTTAATAAGAAAACGATAAATAGTGGGGGGAGCACAGAAAGTAGTGACTTTATATTTTTCAATAACCTTAAGAATATTTTCGGGAACGAACTTATCAAAATCGTAAGTCATTACAGCACTTCCTGATAACCACTGGCCATATATCTTGCCCCATGCCGATTTTGCCCAGCCGGTATCAGCAATAGTAAAATGCAGACCGTTATCCTGCACTTTCTGCCAGTATCTGGCAGTCACAATGTGTCCGAGCGGATAAGTAAAATCGTGAGTCACCATTTTGGGCATACCTGTTGTTCCAGAAGTAAAATAAAGAAGCATTATATCATCATTGTTAACTGCCTCATCACCTGATGGTCTGGGAAATAAGTCAGGACTATCATCCAGACCCTTTGAAAGATTCAGCCATCCTTCCTTATCAGTGTCTGCCAATACTTTATGCTTCAGAGATGGTGACTGGCTTTCGGCCTCTTCAATATGCTGTATAACAAGAGGATCAGGGACGCTGACTATCATTTTTATTCCTGCTGCATTGTTTCTGTATATTATATCTTTAGCAGTAAGAAGATGTGTTGCCGGAATGGTGACAGCACCTATTTTATTCAGTGCCAGGGTACAGAACCAGAACATGTAATGCCTCTTCATTATCAGCATAACACGGTCACCTTTTTTAATCCCCACTGATTTAAAATAATTAGCTGCTTTGTCACTGTAATATTTCATCCTGGCGAAAGTGAAAAAGGCTTCATTCTCATTATCATCACACCATACCATCGCTTTTTTTTCGGGTGTTAACGCAGCGATTTCATCAACAACATCCCAGGCGAAATTAAAAGTATCCGGAATGTTTATTGAAAAACCGGATCTGAAATCTTCATATGATTGAAAATCTATTTGTTTTAGATATTTATCAAGAACCATTATAATACATTTTACTTATAAGACCATTGCCAGAAATTTAACCTGTTTGTTATTCAGAGCTTTCATAGCATGTTTACAACCGGAATCAAAATAAATTGAATCGCCATCGTTCAGAATAATTTCATGGCCATCGATCATTATCATCATTGTTCCCTTTAAGACGTAATTAAACTCCTGTCCGGGATGAGAATTGAATTCAGGCATTGTATCTTCTTGTCTGGGATCAATAGTCACCATAAATATTTCAGCTTTTTTATGAAGGAAATTATATGCAAGGCTTTCATACCTGTACTGTTTTCTCCTTTCCAGTTTTAATCCTTTTCCTTTCCGAACTATCCCGTAAACATGAAGTCTGGGATTAGTGCCCCCCATTAAAACTGACAACTCTACATTAAACATCTCTGATATTTCGTAAATAATACCGACGGGAATATCGCTTTCGCCACTTTCGTATTTATTGTAAGTCTCTGTTAAAAGACCAAGTTTCAGTGCCAGGTTTTCAGCTGAAATCCCTGATATTTCACGGATCTCTTTTATCCTGGCAGCTATCTGCCTTATCTGTTCTGTCATAATTTTTCTTTTAAAAAAATGCCAATATTACTATTTTTTTTAGTGATTTCCTGAAAAAAAGGATAATAAGCGTATCTAATTAGTTATCCGTAACCTCTTCTCTCCTTGATAGCTTCTGATATTTTTCATTTTTTTCAGGTAAGCAATCAGTGCATCAGCTGTTGAAATGGATAGTGACTGACCGGGATCACTATGTTCATACCTGTATGTCTGTGCCATATAACTATTCATAGTTACTGTGTATATCTGATCCATTTTGAGTGCTGTACCGTTTTCTGTTAAAATATTTACATTTTTAAGATCTCCCTCTTCACCCGGTATGAGTCCTGTCCCGATCCCTGAAGGATAGACTATCTGTTATATTATACGGTAAAGATACTTATATGGTATTATATAGTCAATGTTAGGAGGCAGGTGTTTCTTCATGTTACTTCCTGTTTCTGTTCCCACATTCATTTGCTATTATCACCTGCCTGTACTCATTCATTTAAAATTTTTATCTTTCAGGAAAAATATCGAATGAAACTTACATGAGCAATAATTCATAAAAGAAAATCATTGTTTAACACATGTAAGTTCCTTTCGACCATTAAAATATAAAACCTTAACTAAATGAAAATCATATCCTGGAATGTAAACGGTCTACGTGCAATAGTTAAAAAAACTTTCTTTGATGATCTTAAGCTCATGGATCCCGATATAATCTGTCTGCAGGAGACGAAGGCCAACGACGATCAGGTCAGTGAATCACTGGAATCTCTTAACGGTTATCAGATATATTCAAATTCAGCAGAAAGGCCCGGGTATTCAGGGACAGCAGTTATTTCAAAGATAAGACCTTTAAATATCATAAAAGGTATCAGTATTGAAAAACACGATAAGGAAGGCAGGGTTGTATGTCTGGAATATGAACATTTCTTTCTTGTTAATGTATATGTTCCCAATTCCGGCAGTGAACTGGCGCGACTGGCTTACAGGCAGGAATGGGATAAGGCTTTTTTTACTTGGTTGAAAAACCTGGAAAAAAACAAACCTCTGGTAATATGTGGCGATCTGAATGTAGCTCATAAAGATATTGACCTGGCACGCCCGAAAGCCAATTACAATAAAGCAGCAGGTTACATGCAGGAAGAGATTGACGGGATGGACAGACTTACTGAAGGCGGACTGTCAGATACTTTCCGCCATTTTTATCCCGACCAGACAAACAGATATTCCTGGTGGAGTTTCAGAGCTAACGCAAGAGCAAAAAATATTGGCTGGAGAATAGATTATTTCCTTGTAAGCAGATCCTTTCTTCCACAGGTGAATGATGCATTCATCCTGGAAAATATTACAGGATCAGATCATTGCCCTGTAGGTATTATCCTTGATTTGTGAAAGGTCTGTTTTTTATGAATATTTTCGGCTGTATCAGACTAACAAGTATAATGGAATAAAATGAGTATATCATGAAAACAATTGTGTTTTACAGGTTCTTGATAATGTTACTTATACTGCCGTTCTCACACTTATTATTGTCACAGGAAACCCAGACCGGCACTGATTACAAACCCAGCCGGGGCCAGGATGGTAAGGATGTTATCTGGATACCTACTCCTGAAAGAAATGTTAATAATATGCTTGACCTGGCCGGGGTAAACAGAAATGATTTTTTGATTGATCTGGGATCGGGTGACGGCAGACTGGTTATTGAGGCCGCCAGGCGTGGAGCAGAAGCCAGAGGAATAGAATTCAACCCCGACATGGTGGAATATGCAAAAAGAAATGCAGTTGAAAATGGAGTATCGGATAAAGTGGAATTCATACAGGGAGATCTTTTTGAGGCTGATCTGTCAGAGGCAACAGTTATCACTATGTTTCTGCTTAATTCAATAAATCTCCGGCTGCGCCCTAAACTGCTGGATCTTAAACCCGGAACGAGGATCGTTTCAAATACTTTCGATATGGAAGAATGGACTCCTGACTCCACTGTTACCATGAAGGAAGACTGTAACGATTTTTGTACAGCACTGCTCTGGATAATCCCAGCCAGATTAAATGGCACATGGTTTATGAATAACGGGATCCTGGTTCTCGATCAGACATTTCAGATGTTCTCCGGGACTCTTATCACTTTAACTGATAGGTTTCGTTTTACTGATGGGAAACTGCAAGGTGATATCTTTTCCTTCACGCACCAAGAGGAAGTATATTATGGGAGAGTAATAAATAATACTATTGAGGGATTTATAACCCGGGGCAGTAAATGTATTCATTGGGAAGGTAAGAAGTTGCATGATTAAATACTTCATTTTTTTATTTTGATTGTTCTTTTTTAGAGCTTCAGAAGACAAAGTTTCTGTTTCTTTTTACTATTTTGTATTTTTATAATTTGTAAGAGCTTAAAATTATTATAACAACCCTCCAAACATGAAAAAATTAATCTTTGTATTTATTCTGGCATTGTCTGTTGCAGTGATGAGTATGTCTGCCCAGCAACGGACTTACGAGTATCCTTTTCAGGACCCTTCTTTATCTACTGAAGAAAGAGTAAATGACCTGGTTTCAAGAATGACACTGAAAGAGAAGGTCGATCAGCTTGTTAATTCCGCACCAGCCATACCACGTCTGGGTATCCCTTCTTATAACTGGTGGAATGAGGCACTTCACGGAGTAGCAAGAGCAGGTTATGCGACAGTGTTCCCTCAGTCTATTACTATTGCCAATTCCTGGGACGAAGGGCTGGTATTTAATGTAGCCACAGCTATTTCCGATGAGGGCAGAGCTAAATATCATGAGTTTCAGAGAAGGGGCAAAACAGGTATTTATCAGGGTCTTACTTTCTGGTCTCCCAATATTAATATCTACCGCGATCCCCGGTGGGGAAGAGGTCACGAGACTTACGGAGAAGACCCCCTGCTGACAGGGAAACTGGGATCACAGTTTGTTAAAGGATTACAGGGTGATGATCCGAAATATCTTAAAACAGTTGCCACTGCAAAACATTTTGCCGTTCATTCCGGCCCGGAACCGACAAGACATTCCTTCAACGCCAAAGTGAGTGAAGTAGATTTACATGAAACATATCTTCCAGCTTTCAGGTCTCTCATAATGGATGCCGGAGCTTATTCAGTAATGGGTGCATATAATATGTTCCGTGATTATCCTTGCTGTGCAAATCCCATATTATACGGTATTTTGCGTAATGACTGGAATTTTAAGGGATATATCGTATCCGACTGTTGGGCTATTCCTGATTTTTACAGGTATCAGAATTATGTTAAAGACGCAGCTGAAGCTGCTGCGGCCGCCATCAAAGCAGGGACCGACCTGGAGTGCGGAAGCGATTATCTCAATGCAATAGAAGCTATTGAACGCGGAATTCTTACAGAAGATGACGTGGATGTAGCAGTTAAGAGAATATTCACTGCCAGATTCAAGCTGGGTATGTTCGACCCTGATGACATGGTACCTTACGCCCAGATACCTTTCTTTGTAAATACCTCCGATTATCATAACTCCCTGTCCAGGGAGGCAGCAAAAAAATCCATTGTGTTACTAAAGAATCAGGATAATATCCTGCCTCTTGACAAGGATCTGAAAACGATTGCCGTAATTGGACCTAATGCCGACAATTTTGAATCGCTCATAGGTAATTATAATGCTATCCCAAAGGATCCTGTCACTCTTCTTGAAGGGATCAAAAACAAACTGAAACCGGAAACGAAGATCATTTATGCAGAAGGCAGCGATCTTGCAGAAGGCATTCACAATCTTAATGTTATCCCTTCAAGGTATCTGCAGACAGCTGATGGCATACAGGGAGCTTTCGGGGAATATTTCAACAACAGGGATATGAAAGGTGAACCTGTCTTTACAAGAGTTGATGATCATATTAATTTCTACTGGGAACATTTTTCTCCACATGCCGATATGCCTGATGATGATTTCGGTGTGAAATGGACAACCTATCTCACTCCTCCCGTATCGGGCACCTATGCCCTTGGAGCATGGGGATCCTCGGGCTATGAAATGTTCCTTGACGGAAAAGAAGTAATACGATTCCGGGACGAACATCACGCATTTCACAGGGAATTTTCTGTAGATCTGGAAGCAGGTAAAAAATATAAAATAGAGGTTCTGTACAAAAACTATGCTGGTGATGCCGATATGAAGCTTCTCTGGACTCCACCCCGTAAAGATATGCTTGGAGAAGCTGTTGACGCAGCAAAACAGGCAGATGCTGTCATCCTTGTCCTGGGTCTGTCACAACGTCTTGAAGGTGAAGAGATGAATATAAAAATTGACGGCTTTTTGGGAGGAGACCGTACCAACATCAAGCTTCCCGCTGTCCAGGAAGAATTACTTAATGCCGTCACTGCAACAGGTAAGCCTGTGATAGTGGTACTGATGAACGGAGGCGCACTGGCCGTGAATAATGCCCAGGAAAAAGCTTCTGCCGTATTACTGGCAGGATATCCCGGTCAACAGGGTGGAAACGCTATTGCCGACGTCATCTTCGGCGACTATAACCCGGCCGGCAGATTACCGGTAACATATTATAAATCCATTGATCAGATCCCGGCTTTCGATAATTACGATATGCAGGGAAGAACCTACCGATATTTTACAGATGAACCATTATATCCTTTCGGCTATGGATTAAGCTATACAACATTCAGCTACAGCGATCTGACAATACCTCAAAAAACTGCTGCCGGAGAAAAAGTCACTGTTAAGGTTACCGTTAAAAATACAGGTAATATGGAAGGTGATGAAGTTGTCCAGCTTTATCTTACCGATGAGAAAGCATCAACACCAAGACCTGTCAGGCAGCTGG
>JAAYDB010000030.1 GCA_012729475.1 Bacteroidota bacterium | reverse complement strand
GCAGTAATCATGACATTCTTTGCCCTGATACTGCTGGGTATTGTAGCTGCCGGCAGGTTACCGGTCTCTTTAATGCCCGATATAGATATTCCTGAAATAACAGTGGCTGTCTCCAGACCCGATGTCAGCGCAAGAGAAATGGAAAACACCGTAGTGAGTGTACTCCGGCGTAACCTTCTGCAGGTACAGGGAGTGGATAAGATAGAATCGGAATCAAGAAACGGCAGCGCACTGATAAGACTATCTTTCAAATTCGGGAACGATATTGATCTTGCTTTTATGGAAGTAAATGAAAAGGTCGACGGAGCAATGAACAACCTTCCACGTGACCTTGACAGACCAAGGATAATTAAAGCAAGCGCTACTGATATCCCTGTCTTTTTACTCAATGTATCCCTTGCCGATGAGCAGGCAGGAGAAGAAAAATTCATTGAACTGAGTGAATTCTCCGAAACAGTCATTAAAAAGCGAATAGAACAACTTCCGGAAATAGCTATGGCTGATATAACCGGACAGATAAACAGGGAGATATATATCACTCCCGATGAGCAGAAAATGACTGCTATGGGTATAACAGACGATGATATAAGCAGAGCCGTAAACCTTAATAATATCAATATTGGAAGTATTCTGGTGAAAGACGGTAAATACCTGTATAACCTGGAGTTCACTTCTTACCTTAAAGAAGTGAGCGATGTGGAGGATATATATCTGAAAAAAGGAGACAGAATACTTCAGATAAAAGATATAGCAGATGTGGGTATACGGCAGGAAAGACCCAGAGGCGCTTATTACTCCAATGGTAACAGGTCAATAGCCCTGGCTATTATAAAAGAATCGAGTGCTAAAATGGCTTCACTTGAAACAAAGATGGGAGAGATGATCGATGTCTTCAGACAAGAATACCCTCAGATGAAATTTGAGATATCACAGGATCAGACACGTTTGCTCGATTATTCTATTTCAAACCTGAAAGAAAGTCTTCTGGCAGGTGGACTGCTCGCTTTTTTACTTATGTTCCTCTTCCTGAAAGATGGCAAATCTCCACTCATAATAGGATTCAGTATACCCACAACCCTTGTTATCAGTCTGCTTTTCTTTTACCTGACAGGGTTGTCAATAAATATTATCTCACTGGCCGGTCTGATCCTCGGTATAGGAATGATGATCGATAATTCCATTGTTGTTATTGAAAATATTACCCAATGGATAGACAGAGGATTATCTCTTGTTGAAGCGTGCGTACGTGGTACCAATGAGGTAATCACTCCTCTTATATCATCTGTTCTGGTTACATGCGCCGTTTTTATCCCTCTCATTTTTCTTAGTGGCATCTCGGGAGCTCTTTTCTATGATCAGGCCATTGCTATCGTAATAGGACAGGGGGTGTCTCTTATGGTAGGAATAAGCCTCTTGCCAACAATATATTATCTCCTCTACAGAAACGGGAAAGAGGGTTGGCTGACACAGTTTGTGAAGAAAATCAGCCTTAAACGTATTGAAGAAAGATATGAAGGAGGCATGAATTTCTTTTTCCGTTACAGAAGGCCTGCAATGATCTCCTTTGGACTCATTATCCTGTTGATGGTTTTTCTTTTCCTGGTGATGGAAAAAGATAAATTCCCGGCAGTGAAACAGGATGAACTGGTTGTGAAAATAGACTGGAATGAGAATATCAGTCTGGATGAAAACAGAAGAAGGATTGAAGAACTGGTGACAGAGAACAAAAAACTGTTAGTGCAAACAAACTCTTTTATCGGAGAACAACAATTCCTTTTCAACCGCGATTATGATCAGTCATATACACAATCAACGGTCTATTTGAAAGCAAATGATTACACTACAGCCTCTGTTGTTGAAGGAAATTCTTACCGCTTCATCAGAGATCATTATCCCGGAGCGCTTATCAATGTCAGAGCCCAGCAGAATATTTTCGAAAAGATATTCGAAGCATCAGAAACTCCGCTGGTAGCTGAAGTAAGCCTTATGAAGGAGAAAGAAGTGCCTCCGGTAGACATGATGACAGACGTTGTGGAAGCGATGACCGGACAATGGCCCGAAGCCGGCATCTCAATGCCTCCTGTTGAAGATAAGATAAATCTCAATATCGACCCTGATAAGATGTTACTGTATGATGTTGAAGCCATGACCCTTTATAACAACCTGAAAGCAGCTCTTAATCAATATAATATAGGTGAGCTAAGGGCATCATACGAACTGTTGCCGATCGTTCTCTCAGGCAGGGAAAGGCAAATAAACGAAATAATATCTGAAGGTTTTGTCCCTTCAAAAAACGGACAGGATATACCTGTCAGGGAGATAGTCAGTATAAAGAGAGTACATGACTACAAGACAATAAAAGGAGGTATTAACGGGGAATTTGTTCCTGTTAACCTCAATGTGAATACAAACCGACCTTCTACGATTACCGGGGAGATAAGAAACCTGGTCACTGCCAACCAAAATCTGTCTGTTAATTTCAGCGGCTCTCTTATCACAGGACAGAGGCTTTTCAGGGAACTGGCAGTAATTCTTGTTGTAGCTCTTCTCCTTCTCTATTTTATCCTGGCTGCACAGTTTGAATCGCTTACCCAGCCGCTCATTGTGCTTCTCGAGATACCGATAGATATAGCCGGAGCCCTTGCACTTGTTCTGCTGTGGGGAGGAACAATAAATATTATGACGATGATAGGACTGATAGTAATGTCGGGAGTTATCATCAACGACTCTATACTAAAGGTAGATACTATCAATAATATGAGGGCGGAAGGACTCGGCCTTAAGGAAGCTATCTATACAGGAGGTTCCAGGAGATTAAAACCGATTATAATGGTGGCTATGGCCTCTATCCTGTCAACAGCCCCGATATTGTTTGCTCAGGGTATCGGATCAGAGCTTCAGCGACCGATGGCTCTGTCACTCATTGGTGGTATGTCGCTCGGAACAGTTGTCAGTCTGTTCTTTATACCTCTGGCGTACTGGTATATATACAGGAGAGGGCAGAAATTTGAAGCTTGAAGTTTGGAGTCTGAACCATGGAGGGTGGGTCGACCATTTTTGCAATATGTCGAACAGCCTGATTAAAATTTATATGCTGAACTTCCAGGTTGTCTTTTAGTAAGTTACATTTTGGTAAGTTACTTTTTGGTAAGATTACCTGGAATTTGTAAATTTGTGTAAAAGCAGAAATAATGAAACTCATAATCAATGTATATGTTTGTATGAATAATATTCACTTTGAATTCCGTTTAGATACTCCCTTCTCTCAGCCCATCAAAAAAAATTTATATACTGATGAAACCCACATGTATTTGAATACAAAAACACAATATTATAATAATCACCTGCATGTGGGTTCCATCATTCCATTAAAATCAATTATCATATGATGAAAACACCCTTTACATTCGGGAAAATTGTTAAGGACAATGACTTTACTGACCGTGAAAAGGAAACCAAAAGGCTGGTTACAAATTTTAATTCATCTGTCAATACCATATTAATTTCTCCCAGACGGTGGGGCAAATCTTCTCT
>JAAYDB010000164.1 GCA_012729475.1 Bacteroidota bacterium | reverse complement strand
GTCTGTTTCTGAAATTCAGATCAGAACCCATTAAAGTAATTATGATAACATCTTCACAACCACAGGACGGGAAAAGCTTTGTTTCCTTTAATCTTGCTGCATCTATCGCTTCTGTAGGACATAAAACGGTAATAGTCGATTGTGACCTGAGAAGGCCTACATTACATGATAAATTCAAAATAAATAATTCTATTGGTCTTTCAAATTATATGGTTGACCATACACCTAAAGAAAAAATAATTCACAAAACCGATGTTGAAAACCTTGCATTTATCCCTGCAGGACCTGTTCTTGCAAATTCTTCAGAACTAATTGAAGCAGGCGTTCTTGATGAAATAATCGATTATCTGAAACAAGAGTACGAATATGTTATTATTGATGCAACACCTACAGGATTGGTTGCTGATGCAACTCCTTTAATTAAATATGCATCAAACATACTTCTTGTTTGCAGAAACAATAGTACCAGAAAAGATGTCTTCAACGATGTTCTTACTATGTTCCGGACAAATAACATAGAAAACTTCGATGTAGTTTTCAACGACCTGAGCATCAAGAAGAGCAGCTATGGCAGGTATAACGCTTATTATAACAAAGAGGGCTTTTCTATTCTGAATAAATAAATATGATTTAATACAATAATACTAAACATGAACAGTAACAAGTCAACAATATCAGATAAAGTAAGGAATTATATTGTACAGGCCTCACACGTTGGTGAAGAGAAAATTAAAAATGAATCCCTGATCTTTAAAGAGGGTTACTTTGACTCAATGGGATTCATAATGCTAATAGCCTTTCTGGAAGAAACATTTTCCATTAAAACAAATGATGATGATTTAATGGAAGAAAACTTTGAATCAATAAACGCAATCACCGATTTCGTACACAATAAAATTAAGAACTGATCATGTGCGGAGTAGCCGGTATAATTGATTACCAGGGCAGATATAACGACAGAACAGCTGTCGGATCAATGCTCCGCTCAATAAGCTACCGCGGACCAGACGAGAGCGGAATCTATGTATCAAATGCTGCAACCCTGGGAAATGTAAGACTGAGCATCATCGACCTTCTTACCGGGCAGCAGCCTCTCTCCGACCCCACAGGCAGGTACTGGATAGTACACAATGGAGAAATATTCAACTACAGAGAACTAAAAAGAGACCTGGAAGCTGATGGTGAGAAATTCATAACACAGTCAGATACGGAAGTGATTGTCCACCTCTACGCCTTACATGGTCCCAAATGTCTTTCGCTTCTTAACGGTCAGTTTGCTTTTGCTGTCTGGGATAAACAAAAGGAAGAATTATTCATTGCCCGCGACAGAGTGGGTATCCGTCCCCTCTTCTACAACCTTAAAAACGGAGTTTTTTCCTTCGCATCAGAAATAAAAGCCCTGCTAACCCAGAAAACTATCAGCCCCAAACTTCGGGTTCAAAGCCTCTCCCAGATATTTACCTTCTGGACTACCCTGACACCCTACACTGCCTTTGAAGATATCTTTGAACTGCCTCCCGGTCATTACCTTACTTTCAACCGGCAGGGGCTTACAATAACAAAGTACTGGGACCTTGATTACAGCCGTACAGATAAAGAGATAAAACTGAATGATGCTGCCGAACAGCTTGAAGAACTACTTAAAAATGCAGTACGCTTACGGCTAAGGGCCGACGTTAAAGTTGCTGCTTACCTAAGCGGCGGTATCGACTCAAGTGCTACCACTGCCTTTATTAAGGATATTGAACCTGGCATACTGAATACTTTCTCCATAGGCTTCGATGAAAAGGATTTCGATGAGAGCAGGTACCAGAAAGAAGCAGTGGAATACTT
>JAAYDB010000163.1 GCA_012729475.1 Bacteroidota bacterium | reverse complement strand
TGATTGCGGCAGACGAACTTTACTGACCACAGATAGCAGTGTGATTTTATAGGATTTTTTAAGAAGTTTATAGGTGAAGAATATTATTTACCTTTGTTTGCCCGGGGCAATTGCTTTTCATAGCACCGTCCGTGTTAGCTGTTAGGGCTATTTTAAAATTGTCTAAACTGCAGAAGCAGTCACCAGTAAAGCATTTTTTTTTAAAGTCCAGATAAATGGCACTGATTTATCACGCTATATGAATGAAAATGTCTTGAAGGAGAAAATAATTTTTTCTATCTACAATCTATCATTAATAATTTTCAAATAAATCCAATTACAATGGGTTAGAACCTGGCTGGCAAGTGTGATAAGCAAACTAGTACTTTAGTCAGATAAACGAATGTTTTAGAACTTATTACATTTGCCAGTGAGTAAACTGTTGGGCAAAGTATATTATTATCATCATTTATCGACATTTTCTACTTTAGCCGTCAATCTCGTCCATTGGCAGGGACGGGCTGGAAGGCTCTTTACGCAAACTGGTGACTCGAGTTTTTAAACGGTTTTAATATTTGCGTAATGTGCCTGACAGCTATCGGGAGGGTTAACGGGAAATAAGTATTTCGGTTTTGCTTAAAATTTTATCGTTATTGTTAATGACGGCATAATGGGGAACAGAGAAATGTTCTTAAAATAATACATCTTCTGAACCCAATCGTATTGTTTCTTAAAGTAGAATGTGTTTTTTCGGTTATACAAATTATAAATATCAGCATCGATAGATATTGAAAACTTTCTCTTATATATGATCTGCCTTAATGAAATATCCATCCTGTGGTAATCGAAGTACCTGATGTTGTTTTTTACATCAAAAAACTCCCCATAAGATGTTTCCTGTTCGTACATTGTTGCAGGTGCACCGGACTGATAGACCCAGTTCAATCCAAAACTAGTTCCTGTGTTCAGGTGATACTTAAAGGAGAAATTGATGTTATGAGGTCTGTCGGATACAGATGGTATCCAGATCAATCCCTCCAGGGCGTGAAATTCCCGTTTTGATCTTGACCAGGTATAACTAATACTGCCGGTCAGTTTCCCGGTTTCTTTTATAATACCAGCCTCAAGGCCATAAGCTCTTCCATCTATACTCTCCAGCAAATCCGCGAATGTAGTATCATAAACAAAGCTTGCACCCGATTTGTAATCGAGCATACCTTTAATCTTTTTGTAATATGTGCTAAGTGACCAGACAAAATCGTTATCGGTCCTTCCCTGGAAACCTGCAGATATTACATCTGATATTTCCGGGCCGAAATCCTTTGAAACAGGTATCCATAGCATTGTTCTCAGACCTGAATTCGATCCTTCAACGGAATGATCGAACTGGCTTAACCTTACATAGTTAATATGAGGTGAGACAACTCCGCCATTATTATATGATAATCTTATCCGGGGTTCAGTTACCGCGAATTCCACATCTTTAAGAAAAGCTCCTGATATCCTCAATCCTGCATCTATCTGAAACATACGGGTGATTTGTGATCTAATTGAAACAAGGGCAGCCGGTTCATTTACCTTTGTAATACTCCAAAGCTTGTTTTCAGTCTCCTTATCCCCGCGAATCATACCGGAAACGATATTTGGAGAGAAATTTTTAATCTTGTCAGTTAACCCGGCAGACCATGCAAATTTCTGATCTCCTCCTGACACCAGGAAAGTAGTCCCCAGAGTATTGATTAAGGGTGAAAAAGAATAGGAGGATTTATCAGTTCTTATACTTTTTGACAAATGAAATCGTTCCGTCTCGTGAACTATTTCACGATCCATTTCAAGCCTGTTATAATTCACATCAAATTCCCATTTGATGGAGCTTTTTTGAAGGGATTCCCAGTGAAGGGCATGCACCATACTTTTCCACCCGGTGGATACTCTATCTATATCATTTATTACAGTATCCATTTTCACACTCCTTGTTTTGTTCTCATCATTCCCCTTATCAAAATTTCCAAAGAAGAGATAGTTTATTTTTCCAAGCTTTTTTGAATTGTGGCCAACATTTATGAAGCCATCGTAAAAAGAATATTTTGAAGGCAGGAATTCATCAATTTCCTGAGACCCAAACAACTTCAGAACAGGAGCATAAACTGAATAATTTCCACGTTTGAGTCCGGCCGATACATTCAAATTCAGCTTCTTAAACTGTTTCTCTGCCGAAAATCCCGACGAAAGCATTCCGAGTCTGAGATTAGCATTTAGTGTGTCGGATTTTGGCTCTTTAAACCGCAGACTCATTACTGAACTCGCTCCTCCTCCCAGTTCTGCAGGAAAATAATCTTTGTAAAGCTCTGACCTTTCAAGAAAATCAAGATCGATTGAAGAGATCAATCCAAGGAAATGACCGGGAAGATAAAAATAGCATCCGTTGGCCAGAATGATATTCTGTCCCGCTCCGCCGCCCCTGACATATATATCTGATGATCCGTCTTTACCGGCTATCACTCCCGGCATAAGCTGAAGTGACTTTAGAAGATCGGGCTCGCTGAATAAATGTGGAGTTTCATGTACTGCAGCAGGTGTTACAACAAAGTTTCCGTGCTGAGTGATTCTGATATTTTTGACTTGTTCCCCGGTAACCGTCACTTCATCCAGTTCAAAAGGCAGAACTTCCAGAAAAATATTGATTATTGTGTCAGAATTTGCATAGAGATCGATAATAACAGGCTTATATCCAAGTACCTGCGCGGATATTTGTTTCCTGCCCGGTGAGCAAGTAAAAAAATATTCTCCAATGTTATCAGTTATTGTTGAAATCTTTCCTGGATTAAGAAAGATTACCCCGTTACTGACAGTTTTCATTTCCTCTTTTTCATATAGTTTCCCACTTATTCTGATTGTCTGTCCAAAAACTGCAGAATATGCCGATATCACAATTATAATACTAAAAGCATATATTTTTCCAATCAGCATTTTCATAGCATCAATGATTAGCTATAGCTATCAAAAAACCAAAACCCTGCTTATTCTGATGACAGGGATTGTGGTTTTAGTTCCGGGTTCTGTAGCTTCAAATTTGATTTTTATCTGTTGCATCATATAAAGTATACTATTTGATGCTTATGGGTTGATGTACTAACATATCCCTGCTTCTGCAGATGGCGAAAATACCATTACCGCCTTTGATATTTCCGTTGAGATTAACCGGCTCTGCAAATGGATCATCGGAAACTTTCTTGTAGGTATAAAGGCTTTTCTCGAAAAGATAGAGTTCTTTAGGCATGGATACAAGTCTAATTGTAAATGTCTTGGGATGGCCCGGAGTAGTTACTCCATTACTTTCCTGGGTAAATATCTTTAGTTTACAATTCTGACCCGGTATTTTGCTGCCATCAATATAATAGGCCAATGTCGGATCAAATCTGTAGTTTGTTAATTCAAGAGGATAAGGTGCAGGACCCTGGCAAAATTGATGAATGGTTTTCCGCCCTTGGAAAGTGTAAAAAAAACCATCAGTATTGGTTTCGAGAACTGTAAAATCCAGAAAGTTGGAACAATTTTGAAGGACAAAATCATATCCGGGAGGAGGATTATAGGTGGAATCAACATCAGAACCTATGAGCAGTACAGCGTAATATGAGTTCGGAATATCGTTCGGAAACGAAAACTCAATTTCAATATTACGTGCATAGAAACTCCATTCAGGATCATTCACTTCCGACTGCCAGCAGGCGTTAGGTAAAGGATCAAAATACCTTTGGATTTCTGTTTTAATTGACAATAAACAGAGTTCTGGTGGCCGGGGTGGCACTTCCGTTTCTGCATTGATTTCATGAGTTTCCTTTTCACCTGCATGAAGAAAATACCTCCTGCCAGATTCAAAATTCAATCTTTCAGGAAGTATTAATTCTAGGCTCTTTGCTGGCTGCGGGCTTTGATAAACAAACATGTCTTCGGTTCCATTTGAGATACTGAATGAAAAATCTCTTAATGAATCGTCTACCTCTTCTGGGTACTCAAACTGAACTGATTTTTCAAAGGAAATATAGCGGTTATAAACAAGTGTATCCTTATATACTCCCAAATAGTATAAATAGGTATATAAAACATCATATATTATTGTATCATCGACATCGAATATGCCTACAGCACAAAGCTTCTGGGGCATATCGGGCCGGTAGAATCTTTCTTTTGTTTCACAACCGGACAATAGTGTCAATACAGATATCATAACACTGATTAAAACATTCGATGTGTATCTATATAAACTACCTCTTGTACTGATTTTTATTCCTGGGTTCATAGGTTAATCATTAACACTCAAAATTGAGGCCAAACGCACATATAAAATTATTGAAAATAAATCAATCTGTCAAATCTAATTGATAAAATAGATGCCGGTTTCTGATGAACCGGCATCTTTAACCATAACTCTTCGCACTAATGTTTTATGATTAAATGTTTGGTTACGGAAGTTTTACCATTATTAATTTTGATAAAGTACATACCGTCTTTCAAATTACGAACCGGAATTACAAAACTTCCCCCTGAATGTTTACTCTGGCTCTTCAAACTTCCATACATGTCTAAAATACTTACTGTATAGATATTATCTGCAGTTAAATAATCCGAATTACTGTTTTTAGGGGAAATAGTTACATGATCTGAAGCCGGGTTAGGACTAAGTAAATAATCACCGTAAACTTCAAATTCGAAAAACTCTGGTTCACTTTCTCCACATTCATCTGTGTCAATCACCCAAATATAAGCAAGACCGGGAGTGTCGAAATAAATACTTGCTAAACCTCCTCCAAGATCAGTCAAATCTCCGATAGGATATACATACCACTCCAGATCACCGGAATAAGAGGATACCCAGAAATAATATGAATTATCGACATAACCTCCATCTCCTCCTTCACTATAAACTGTTATTGCTTCTGTCCCAAGCCAGAAGTTAAGTCTCGGAGATGTTTTGACGTCATATTGTCCTCCTCCAATGGGACTTGTAATTGTTACCTCTATCCAGGTACTTCCAGTAGAATAACCGTTGCCGTTAACAGTGCAGGAATTCCCATTCTCTGTTTTAGAAAGCCCGGGACCAACACTCCAGCTATATGTTGCATTTTGAATTGATACTGCAGTAAAAACCCTTGAAGAGGTATTACAAAGTGCATCTGTTGATCCGGCTATTGAAGTAGAAACATAATATTTCACACTTGTTGCATCATAAGGCGAGTTATATCTGGTATGTTCACACAAGACATAAGGACCCCATTTTGACTTCCAAGTACCCGCCGTTGCGGTTGTCATTGCAGAATGGTCATCAGAAACCAAGGAGACTTTTCCAGGATACATTTCATTAAGCACCTGGACATAACTCCCATCACTCATATAAATATCTTCATGTGTGGTGCTTCCATAGCCAATCCACCGGGGATCGGAAAGAGATCCTTGCATATGCCATGCATAACCATGACAGTTAAATCTGCCAGTAGAGCTATAACCATTATATGTAGAAATCGGGGTGATTCCATAGACTAAACTATAATAATAGTCTGCATAACTTCGGGTTCCTGCTGGTAACTCTGGCGTGATGTATGCTATTACAGTACTTCCTTTAGGTGTTTTAACATTAGATTGAGTTTGGCATATACTATTCTGAATATTTAGAAATACTGCGATTATTAAAAAAAATATTGTCTTCTTCATGATTGAAAGAATTTTAATGATTTGAACTAATAATTAATAATAAACAATGCTAAGAACATGTCATCAGGATTTCAAACAATGCTATTTTATTAATCTATTGACATCATTAACCACTTTATCGATTTTAGGTATATAATCATTTATTCCTGGAGAATTTATATTCATTCTGGCATACATATCTTGGATCTCCTTTAATGAAAATAATTCTCCACTTGAATCAATCTGAAGGATAGTTGAAGAGATTAGAAGTCCTATTGTATTTAAACTTATCTCCCCATAAATATTCAATAAATCCTTCTTATCATTGTATTTTTGAACAGAATTATTTAAAAGGAGCTTTAATTCGTTTTTTGATAATTGTTTTAGGATCTCCTTTTGTGATAGAACTAATTCTAAAAACATTAAATCATAGGCATGCTTGCCTTTTTGAAGAATTGTCCAATTTGGATCCAAATTCTTAACTGATAATTTAATATATTTTGCCATTAGTGTCCACTAAAAATAATTATAAAACTCCATAATAACTTATATATCTGATATTTGTAGTTATGTTTATAGGGTGACGATTTGAAATTTAATCCGATAAGTTATGAGAAAATAAGGCATTTGG
>JAAYDB010000162.1 GCA_012729475.1 Bacteroidota bacterium | reverse complement strand
GCGGTTATTCCTTCAATATCGATGAAGATGCCTATTCGGAACTGAAAAGGTATCTCAAAAACCTTGAATTAAATCTGGCAACCGAAGAAAGTTCTGCTGAGATCCTATCCGACATTGAATCCCGGATAGCTGAGCTCTTTCGTGCAAAATTAAATGCTTATAAGCAGGTAATAAACATAGATGATGTCAGGTCGGTAATTGTTATTCTGGGTAGTCCTGAAGACATATCCGACGGAGAAAACACCACTGCAGGTGATAAGTTTTCCAAACCTGGTTATCACAGGATGTATCGTGATACGGATCACCGGATAATAGGTGGTGTATGCGCCGGGATGGGAGCTTACTGGAATCTCGATCCCTGGATAATCAGAATAATATTCATTGTTCTGACACTGATAGGCGGAGCCGGTATATTGATATATCTCATTCTTTATATTGTTCTGCCTGAGGCAAAAACAACAGCCCAGAAAATAGAAATGAAAGGCGAACCTGTAAATATTCACAACATAAAAGAATTTGTCAAGAAGGAATTTGATGAAGTCAGAAAGAACTTGAAACTGTAAGAAAAACAGAGGGATAGAATATGTTATCTGTTAAACATTAAAATAATAATTATGGATCTTGAAAATACAAAGGCACAGATGCGAAAAGGGATTCTGGAGTATTGCATTTTATCAGTACTGTCACGGAGTTCATGTTATGCCAGCGATATAATAAAAGAACTAAAAGAAGCCAGGGTGATAGTAGTTGAAGGTACACTTTATCCGCTTCTTACAAGGCAGAAAAATGCCGGACTACTAAGTTACAGGTGGGAAGAATCACCACAAGGCCCTCCGCGAAAATATTACGAGCTTACTGATACAGGCAAACAATATCTTACCGAGCTCGACAGATCATGGAAAGATCTTGTGGAATCGGTCGATCTTATCCGCTCCAGATGAATTTTATCAATTACCTAAAACCTTAGAGAAATGGATAAAACCATAAATATTAATCTTGGAGGGATCCTTTTCAGCCTTGAAGAGGATGCATACCATGCACTACGTGACTATTTACAGTCAATAGACATGAAATTCCGGAATGCGGAGGGAGGTAATGAAACTATTGAAGATATTGAGCTTCGCATAGCTGAAATATTCCAGTCACAAAGAGGAACAGCCGGTGTCATCACCCGGCAGAATGTTGATAACATGATATCTGTTATAGGACAGCCTGAAGATTTTGGATTAACAGAAGAAGAAGACAAAGATTTGTCCGGGAAAGGTCATTCCTTTCATAGAAAATACCTGTACAGAAACAGCAGTGCAAAAATTATTGGCGGTGTGTGTAGCGGAATGGGAGATTATTTCAATACTGACCCCGTATGGTTCAGGATTCTTTTTATAATCCTGACCTTAATGTACGGGCTGGGAATTTTCATTTATATTGTATTGTGGATAGCTCTCCCTTCTGTCTCAACCAATTCATCTGCAGGCAGCAACCACACTTCCGGTCTGTACAGATACAACTCAGGCAACAGATACGGAAACACAGATCCTGCTTCAACAACATCTTCAGGCAATGCTGTAAATGAAGTATTCGGGGCTATGGGTAAAGGTATTTACATTATAGCAAGAGTATTTCTTATAATCCTTGGAGTATTACTACTGGCATGTGCTTTTCTTGCACTTTTTTCATTCATAATGGTATTCATTCTGAAATTCCCTTCTGCCTTTGCCACTGACATAACAGGTTTTCACCTTACCTGGATCCCTGATTTCATTAACTATCTTGTTGAACCGGGTCTGGTTCCCTGGGTGAAAGCCCTGATCATTGCCACTGTATCCATCCCTCTGTTAATGATAATCTACGGAGCAATAAGATTAATATTCTGGTTCCGGGCAAATGACGGATACCTGTGGCTGACAGGCCTGATTATCTGGTTGCTGAGTGCTGCAGCCCTGTCGGTAATAATGTTTAATGAAGGAATAGGTTTCGCTGAATATGCAAAGGCTGAATCACAAAATTATTTTTATTCAAACCCTGATACCCTTTTTATCCTGTCAGGAGCAGAATTATCAGATCTGGACTATGATAATGAAATCGTTCTGCCAAATGAAGACTACAGTATCTTTTTCTCTGACAATGACAAACAGATGTTCGTGTACACTCCTCTGGATATTTTGCCTTCCCAAGATGGAGAAAACAGACTGGTGGTAATAAAAAAATCGGCAGGCCGTAGTAAAAGGCATGCACTTGAAAACGCAAACAGCTTATTATATAATTATGAGATCACCGGAGATACTTTAATAATTGATGAATACAGTACAATCCCCCAGGGCTCAAAGTGGTCCTTTCATAATCTCAGTCTCCGCCTGTTTGTTCCATATGGCACTGTAATTTATATGGACGAAAACACTGTAAGGCAACTCCGTTCGATAAACAACTTCAATGATTCAGAAAGAAGACACAAAAAAAGCTATTGGATAATGACAGATAACGGACTCAGTAGTATCAAATAACATTACAAATAAAAACACTGAAATTATTGGCATTTTCATCTGTTTAATAGAGGAAAAAACCAAAATAAGAATTGAATATCAGGAAATAAAAACAGTGAAGCCTTTATATATGTGGCTTCACTGAAAAATATTCAAACGATCTGTCTTTGAAACAAGACTGCAGACAGACAGTATAATACTGACAGTTTTATCTTTTTGCTATAGGCATATAAGGTTTTCTTTCGCATACATTTTTAAATGCCGGTCGTATTATTCTCTTAGCTGAGAAAGTCAGTTCTTCCAGCCGGTGTGCGCTCCATCCTGCTATTCTGGCCATGGCAAACAGTGGAGTATAGAGCTCTTTAGGGATCCCGATGCATGAATAAACAAATCCCGAATAAAAATCAACATTTACACAAACCACTTTAGCTGATTTTTCTCCTTTGAATTTACTAAACACTTCCGGAGTGATGCGTTCAATAAGCGAATACAATTCGAATTCATCACATCTGCCTGCTTCAATAGCCAGTTCTCTTGCTTTTTCTTTTAACAACACTGCCCGGGGATCAGATAATGTATATACGGCATGTCCTACCCCATAAATAATCCCGGTACGGTTGTGAGCTTCTTTTTTCAGTATTTTAAGCAGATAATTCTCGACTTCTTTTTCATCTTTCCAGTTCTTCACGTTCTTCTTGATATCCTCCATCATATCAAGCACCCGCAGATTTGCCCCACCATGCAAAGGACCCTTTAAGGAACCGATTGCAGAAGTGACAGCAGAATAAATATCCGTTTCGGTTGAACTTGTTACTCTCATAGTGAATGATGAGTTATTTCCTCCTCCGTGTTCCGCATGAAGAACCAAAGAGAGATCTACCAGATCAGCCTGCAACTTTGTATAATAACCTTTACCCTTGATCAGGTAAAGAAAGTTTTCAGCAGTAGATAATTCCGGGTTTGGATGACGTATTGAGAGTGTCTTGTTCTGATAGGCATGTCGTAAGGCCTGATAGGAATAAGCAATAATAACAGGAAATTTTGCAATAAGATTGAGTGATTGCCTTACCATATTATTAAGAGAAATATCATCTGCATTATCATCGAGTGTATACAGACCCAGAACCGATCTTGCAAGCATGTTGAGAACATCTTTACCTTTCATTGACAATATCATATCCATTGTGAAAGGGTAAGGCAGGTTTCTTAATGTTGTAAGATGGGACGAAAAATCATCCAGTTCACCTTTTTGTGGAAGATGCCCGGTGAGCAAGAGATAAACAGTCTCATCAAAGCCGTGCCGCTTCTCCCACTGGAATCCGTGAGTTATATCTTCAACATCAATACCCCTGTAGAATAGTCTTCCCGGAACAGGTATCACTTTTCCGTCTTCCTTTTTGTACCCTACAACATCACCTATATTTGTGAGACCTACAAGAACACCTGTACGGTCGTTGTTTCTCAGGCCTCTCTTTACATCAAATTGTTCGAAGAGATCATTATTGATATAGCACGATTTCCACACCATATCTTCCAGTGTGTTAAAGAAATTATCGTTTCCCATTAATAAAAGGTATTAATTATGCTTTACATATTATTTATAATCGAGTCTGCAAAACCGGAAGTACTCACCAGGTTTGCATTATCCATCTGCCGATGGAAATCATAAGTTACTTTTTTCTGCAGGATGGTCTTCTCCAGACTGCCATAAATAATATCGGCAACTCTGTTCCATCCAAGGTATTCAAACATAAGTGCTCCGGAAAGGATCAATGAACCGGGGTTTACTTTATTCTTTCCGGCATATTTGGGTGCTGTACCATGAGTAGCTTCGAAAATAGCATGACCGTTTTCAAAATTGATATTTGCACCTGGGGCTATCCCTATCCCACCCACGATTGCAGCAAGGGCATCAGATATGTAATCCCCGTTAAGGTTAAGAGTTGCTATTACAGAGTATTCAGCTGGTCTTGTAAGTATTTGCTGGAGAAAGGCATCGGCAATAACATCTTTCACTATTATTTTCCCCGCATACTGTGCTTTCGACATCATTTCCCTGGCAGCTTCTTCTCCTTTCGAGGCAGCAATCTCATTATACTGCATCCATGTAAAGACATCTTCTCCGAATTCTTTCTCCGCAAGTGCATAACCCCATTTCATAAAAGCCCCTTCAGTAAACTTCATTATATTGCCTTTATGAACGATGGTTACCGAGGGCAGATGCTTTTCAATGGCAAACTTAACAGCTTGTCTTATAAGTCTTTCCGAACCTTCAGCCGACACAGGCTTTATGCCGAAAGATGAAGTTTCCGGAAAGCGTATCTTCTTAACTCCCATCTCCTCAACAAGAAATTTTTTAAACTTTTCTGTCGCTTTATCTCCATACATATATTCAATACCGGCATAAATATCCTCAGTGTTTTCCCTGAAGATATGCATATTAACCTTTTCAGGGCTTTTGACCGGACTGGGCACTCCCTTAAAATATCTTACCGGCCTGTAACATGTATAGAGATCCAGTTCCTGTCTCAATGCAACATTAAGTGATCTCATCCCTTCACCGACAGGTGTTGTAAGAGGCCCCTTGATACCTACAAGATATTCTCTGAATGATTCAAGGGTTTCAACAGGCAACCAGTTACCAGTCTGCCTGAAGGCTTTCTCTCCTGCCAGTACTTCTTTCCAGTCAACAGCCCTGCTTCCCTGGTAAGATTTATCTACCGCATTATCAAAGACCCTTACTGCTGCCTGCCATATATCAGGACCAATACCATCACCTATAATGAATGGGATAACTGGTTTATCCGGAACTGATAAGCGTCCGTTTCTTATTTCTATTTTTTCTCCTTTTACCATCGTATTATCTTCTGTGTCTTTGTTTCTGTTTACATCCGGCATCTATTATCATGATCCGGTACAATTAATAAATGCTGCCCGTTTGTTTCTTCTTTATCAGATTCAGTGCACTCCCGGCTCTGAACCACTCAATCTGAACATTATTATATGAGTGATCAGCAAGGAATTGCTCTTCTGTCCCGTCAGAATGATGAAGAGTTACGGTCAGTTTGTTTTCAGGTGAGAATTCTTTCATACCTGTTATGCTTATTTCATCATCTTCCCTTACTTTCAAATAATCGTCAGCATTATCAAATGTGAGTGTGAGGATCCCCTGTTTCTTCAGATTAGTCTCATGTATCCTGGCAAATGATTTGACTATTATTGCCTTCACGTTAAGGAATCTGGGTTCCATTGCCGCATGTTCCCGGGAAGAACCTTCTCCAAAATTTTCTTCTCCGATAACCACTGACCCTATGCCTTTTCTCTTATAATCAAAAGCTACATCGGGCACCGGAGAATATTGTCTTGTGATTTGGTTCAGTATATTGTTTGTCTGCTGGTTGAAATAATTCGTTGCACCTGTCATATAATTCCATGAAATATTTTCCAGATGTCCTCTGTATTTCAGCCATTTGCCTGCCATTGAGATATGGTCTGTAGTACATTTCCCGGCAGCTTTTATAAGCAATTTCAGATGTTTAAGATCTTTCCCGTCCCATTCCCTGAAAGGTATAAGCATCTGAAGTCTTTCCGATTTGCTGTTCAGCTTTATTTCACCTTTTTTCCTCCCCAATGGTTTTTCATTTGTCTTTAATGTCCTTACAAAATCTTCCGGAGGCAGGCTTGATCCTCCGGGCTCCTGAAGCATAACAGGTTTGCCTTCTGAATTTATTATAGGATCGGTTAGAGGATTGAAAGTAAGTTTTCCGGATAAAACAATTGCTGCAACCATTTCCGGTGATGCCACAAAAGCATAGGTATTGGGATTACCATCTGCACGTCTGGCAAAATTCCTGTTGAAGGAATGAATAATTGTGTTTTTCCTTGTTTTATCGGTGTCTTTTCTATCCCACTGCCCTATACACGGGCCGCAGGCATTAGCATATATTTCTCCCCCACCTTTTCTGAAGAGATCGAGAAAACCCTCTTTTTCTGCTATTTTTCTTATCAGATCCGATCCGGGAGATATTTTCAACTGAGCTTTTGGCGTAATTTTTTCTCTTAGGGCATTTTTCATTACTGAAGCAGCTCTGGCAATATCCTCATAGGAAGAGTTGGTGCACGACCCGATAAGTCCGGAAGACACATCTTCAGGCCATCCATTTTTGCTGCATTCTTCTTTCATCAGTGAAACCGGAGTAGCGACATCGGGAGAAAAGGGACCATTTATATAAGGTTCTGTTTCTGAAAGATTTATTTCCAGATAATTATCAAAATATAATTGTGGTTCATCATATACATCAGGATCTCCTCTCAAATGTTCACTTATTTCTGATGCCATCACAGCTATTTCTTCTCTTCCCGTAGCCTTAAGGTAATCATACATCTGCTGGTCGAAACCAAACAATGAACAGGTTGCCCCTGTTTCTGCTCCCATATTACATATAGTGGCTTTCCCGGTAGCTGATATTGATTCTGCTCCTTCCCCGAAATATTCAATTACTGAACCTGTTCCGCCTTTTACGGATAACATACCGGTTATTTTGAGTATCACATCTTTCGCCGATGCCCATCCGTTAAGCCTGCCTTTAAGATTAATCCCTATGATCTTGGGAAACTTAAGTTCCCAGTTCATCCCGGCCATCACTTCCACTGCATCGGCACCTCCTACTCCTATAGCCATCATTCCAAGTCCTCCGGCTGTGGGAGTATGTGAATCGGTCCCTATCATAAGGCCTCCCGGCCAGGCATAATTCTCAAAGATTACCTGATGAATGATACCTGCTCCCGGCTCCCAGAAATCCATATTATGAACTGCACATACCGAGCTTAAAAAATCATATACCTCTTTATTGGTTTCCAGAGCTTTAGACAAGTCATCATCTGCTCCGTTACGGGCTATGATAAGATGATCACAGTGAACCGATGCCGGGACATAAGATGACTGTTTCCCTGTGACAAGAAACTGCAGAAGGGCCATTTGGGCCGTGGCATCCTGCATCGCAACCCTGTCGGGAGAAAAATCAACATAATCGACACCCCTGGCAAAAGAAATGATCTTTTCCTGCGATAAATGACTGTACAGAATCTTTTCAGCCAGAGAAAGGGGCCTGTCAAGAATTTCTTTTATGCTCCGTATCTTTTCAGGCAGTTGCCTGTAGTAAGTTTTTATTTTTTCAATATCAGGATTCATTATTATTCCGGTATCAAATATATACTACTCATTTTCTTATCTGACCGTTGCCCTCGACTATCCATTTATGAGTGGTCAGAGCCTCAAGAGCCATTGGTCCTCTCGCATGCAGTTTCTGTGTTGAAATACCTATCTCTGCTCCAAGACCAAATTCCGCGCCGTCAGTAAAAGCAGTGGAAGTATTGAGATAAACTGACGATGCATCAACTTTAAGGGAGAATTCTTTAAGACAGTCTTTATCTTCTGCTATAATAGCTTCACTGTGTTTTGAGCTGAATTCCGATATATGGTCTACTGCCTCATCAAAAGAGGAAACAGTTTTTACGGCCATCTTATATGATAAAAATTCGGTGCCGAAAGAATGATCACCGGCTCTTTCAAGAAGCTTATCAGGATAATGACCCTTCAGGACAGTATGTGCTTTTTCATCTGCATAAATAATAACATCTGAATCTTTACACAGACTGACAATATATGGAAGGTCACCAAGGCGCTGTTCATGTATGATAAGGCAATCAAGGGCATTGCAAACACTAACCCTTCTTGTTTTGGCATTATTTACAATATTTTTGCCTTTTTCCGCATCTCCTGATTTATCGAAATAGGTATGACAGATCCCGGCTCCTGTTTCAATAACCGGAATCGATGCATTACTTCTCACATGATCAATAAGTGCCTGGCTGCCACGGGGTATTATCAGATCAACGTAACCACGTGCATTGAGCATCTGAGTAGTTTCTTCCCTTCCGGGAGGTAGCAGGGTTACCATGTCCTTGTTCAGACCCGATCCGGCCAACACTTTTTTAATGATTTTAACTATCGCTTCATTTGAACTGACAGCATCACTTCCCCCCTTAAGAACAGACACATTCCCCGACTTAAGACAAAGAGAGAAAACATCAAATGTCACATTGGGCCGGGCTTCATAAATAACACCTATTACACCAAAGGGTACCGCCACTTTTCTGATAAGCATTCCATTGGTCTTTTTATATTCATAGAGGATTTTGCCAACAGGTGAAGATAAGCCGGCTACATTGCGTATGTCAGCCGAGATGTTTTTTATCCTGTCTTCATTAAGAAGCAGACGATCATAACGTGGATCACTAGTGTCCATACGTGCCAGATCTTTTTTGTTCTCTTCAATAATAAAAGAACTGTTTGATTCAGCTTCATCGGCAAGAGATAAAAGAACATTGTTTATTTTTTTATTATCCAGCGCATTAAGCTCACGGCTGGCAATTAATGCATTTTTAAATAAAGGTGTACAATCCATTTTTTTCCGTTCTGTAAAAAATTCATTCAATTTTTAAAAAAATACCCGTTTCTTCACTGCCTGTTTCCGGAAATAAATTAATCCTCATAGCAGTCTCTTTCAGTAAGATATAATCAGTTTTTTTCATTTATCAGTAAATGGTCATAGTGTACAAGAGGCTTTTTCCTTTTCTCTCCAAGATACTGTAAGGCTTTTTCCGAGTCGTACTGAGTCTTGCCCAATCCGATTTGTTTTCCTTTTTCATCGAAGATCCGTATTATATCTCCTTTTTTAAAGAAGCCTTCTATCCTGCTAACACCTATCAACAGTAGACTGGTTGCCGTTTCACCTGTAAGAGCTGTCCTCGCTCCTTCATTGATATGCACTATACCTGTAGCAAATGTATCGGAATGAGACAGCCATTTTTTCACACCGCTTTTCTTCCTGACCGATGCCGGGAAAAAAGTACTTGGAACATCTTTCCCGCTTACTATATCACTGACGATTGAATCCCTTAACCCATTGGCAATATACACATTTATTCCTTCGGATGCTATTTCACGGGCTATGGAGCATTTGGTTTTCATTCCCCCCCTTCCGAATTCCGACCTTGAAGCAGAAATAAATTTCTCAACACCACCATCATCTTCACGTATCTCCCTGATAAGTTCCGAACTTTCACACCCGGGAACACCGGTATAGATCCCGTCAACATTTGAAAGTAAAATCAGTGTCCCACAATCCATCATTGATGATATCATCCCTGATAGTTCATCATTATCGGTAAACATAAGTTCTGTAACTGCTATTGTGTCATTTTCATTTACAACAGGCAGAACCTTATTCTCCAGCATGGCAAGAATACAGTTTCTCATATTCAGATAGTGCTCCCTGTCCCTGAAACTGTCTTTCGTGGCAAGAAGCTGACCGGCAGGGATACCATATTTCCCAAAGAGGAACTGATAATTGGACATCAGTTTAACCTGCCCTATGGCCGCCCATATCTGTTTTGATGATACCAGGTTTGTCTTCTTCGAAGGAGTCAATTCATTTCTTCCTGCAGCAACTGCTCCGGAAGTGATCAGAATAACTTCTATACCCTGCTTGCTCAGAACAGCAATCTCCTCAACAATACGAAGCATCCTTGTAGTATTGAGAGTCCCATCGCTCTGGGCAATAACATTACTGCCAACTTTTATGGCAATTCTCCTGAACTCATCCCTGATATTTTTCAAGTTGTTATGCTTACTCTCCATATTGAGGCAAAATGTTGCAAAATTAACAGTATTTGTGAATATATTCCAGCAAACTTGTAAAAAGGAATCATTTAAGTAAGAGTACAATATAAGATATTTATTTCTATTTCAATTATAAAGTACCTCTCAAACAAGCTATTGTTTAACCAGTATTTTCTGTAATAAAATAAAAAAATAATTCATATTATCATCGTTATTTTTACTGACCTGACAATATAGCCGGGGTGAATAAAAAGAATATTATTTTCATCCAAATATTAATTAACTACTACATTATTAACATTTTGCATTACTATCATAAACAATCTGTCATTCGTCAAAATACCAGCATAGCAATTATTTCCTGTATTTGCGAACCCATGACCTTATATATCGCTGTATCTTAATGTTTTATAGCGTATAATAAATAACCGGATTCAGTATTTTCGAATAAATGAAGATCATATTCTCATTGTTTTTGACGAAATCACTTTCCTGTGCCATCAATAAACGGATTACGTAAATATATATGTGTATTCCGCTGACAAAAGCTCTTCATTACAGATCTATATGTCATATTATGAGGCCTTTACGTTTGTGTAGTATTTTCTTATATTCTAACTTTACCCTCTGATGATCAACATTTTTTTTAACATTTTATTTAAAATGACAAGATGAAAAGAGGGGTTCTGATAATAATGGCTTTGTTCATTTATGAAATATGCACAGCACCTGTGCCTGATTTCAGGCTCAGAATGTTAAGACTACGGTCAGCGACCGAATATGCTCAAAAAAGATATCATGAACTCGAATTTGACAGATTCATCAAGGACCTTGGTTACCGGGAGTCACACAATAACTGGTTATGTATAAACAGTATCGGTTGCTTTGGAGAATGGCAATTCTCGGAAAAAACGCTTCATTATCTGGGTCACAGACAAATAACCCTTAAAAAGTTCCGTAACAATCCGGATATTTTTCCCAGAGAAATGCAAGATGAAGTCCTAAGGGGATTGATAAAGGTTAATATGAGTTATTTAAAAAGATATGAGCATTTTCTGGGTGATACCATTATGGATGTTGTAGTTACTAAACCGGGCATGATAGCTGCATCCCATCTGGGTGGAGCAGGATCTCTGATAAAATTTTTAAAATCAGGAGGAAAAATTAACAGGACTGATGTCCTTGGGACATCGGTAAGTGACTATCTGAACTATTTCAGTGATTATAATATTGAATAACGATTTAAAGCGTGGAAGTATGAAAGCAATTTACAGAATATCGGCACAGGAAACGGGCACAATCTTTCTCAAGAAAAGGAAGATAGCCAAAGCTCTCCGGTGGTGGCTGAGAGAAAATGGAATAAGCTATCAGTACAGCTATTCTTTTGATCGCACAAAGCTTTGGGACTGATACGATTTACTTCCTTCCCGAATATCGGGAAAGACTTTGGACATTAATCCCGGCTATAGGTTTTTTCCTTACTTTTATATGTATCAAAAAACCATTATCAGGTGTAGATCTTCTTTTTCCGGAATTCTTAAATCATTTTTTTCAGTATCCCCATTACACCTCTGATAAAAGTAGCACTTGTAAGTACTTTTACAACAGGGTTAACCCCTGTTCTTCGTCTGCGGGTAGTTGTTGTTCTTCTGACTGGTTCTTTTCCGGCTTTGCCGGATAATTTCTCTTTTTCAAGACTTTGTAATTTCCTTCCAAGGATCTCGAATGCACTCTCCCCGTCTATCGTCTTACTATATTTATTTATCAGTTCAGATGACCTGAACACTGCTGATAATTCTTCATCTGACAGAATATCCATTCTGCTCATAGGGGCCCTTATCATGGTTGCTGCAAGCGGAGTAGGGATCCCCTTCTCATTAAGTGCTGTTATCAGGGCTTCTCCTGTCCCAAGAGATGTAATAGTGTCTTCTGTTTTATAATAATCCGAGAGTGGATAATTCTCAGCTGTGAGCTTAATCGCCTTCCTGTCAGCTGCAGTAAATGCCCTTAAGGCATGCTGTATCTTCAGTCCGAGTTGTGCAAGAACACCATTGGGTATGTCAGTTGGATCCTGAGTAACAAAAAAGATGCCGATGCCTTTCGATCTTATAAGTTTTACTATTGTTTCAATCTGATCAAGCAAGGCTTTGCTGGCTTCTTTGAAAATAAGATGAGCTTCATCTATAAATATTACAAGTTCCGGTTTTGAAAGATCGCCCATTTCCGGCATCTGATTATACACTTCTGCCAGAAGAGAAAGCATAAAGGTTGAAAAAAGCTTTGGCTTGTCCTGTATGTCTGTCAGTCTTAATATGTTAATATACCCGTTACCGTTTTTGTCCCTCCTCATGAGGTCTATAATGTCAAATGACAGTTCTCCAAAAAACAGGTCTCCTCCCTGTTGTTCCAGTTCAATAATTTTCCTGAAAATTATTCCTGTTGATGAGGTGGACATTCTCCCATACTCTCTCTCCAGTTCTTCTTTACCTTCTTCAGTTATATACTGGATAACTTTTTTAAGGTCTTTCAGATCAAGCAAGGCCATACTGTTATCATCGCAGTACTTGAAAATGACAGATACTATACCTGCCTGAGTATCGTTCAGATCCAGTATCCTTGACAATAATACCGGACCAAATTCTGACACTGTAGCCCGCAGACGTACACCTTCCTGCTTCGATAATGATAGTATTTCAACAGGAAACCCTTTTTCTGAATAGGGCAGGCCTATCTTTTCGTGCCTCTCCAGAATAAAAGGTTCTTTTGTTCCGGGAACAGCAATACCACTAAGATCCCCTTTAACGTCCATAAGCAATACCGGCACACCTTTCTCCGACAAATGTTCTGAAATAACCTGAAGACTCTTTGTCTTACCCGTTCCCGTTGCACCTGATATTAATCCATGCCTGTTAAGGGTCTTAAGAGGTATTCTCACTTTTGCCTCTGAGAATACATGACCATCAAGTATGGCACTTCCAATGATAATGTGGTCACCTTTGCACGAATAACCCTTGCTGATATGTTCTGCAAATACCTCTTCCCTGTTCATATATTTTTATTATTTGTTCTATTGTTAACTGACCTGCAATTTAGCGGATTATTTGCATGTGAAAAAAATAATGCTTTAAAAACAGTGTTATTACAATGATTATGTATCACTAAAGCCGGTGTTTTTACTTATTAATTATTTAGAATAATTAATAAAATGTAGTTATATTTGAGCCATTAAGATAATTAGCTAATTAACATATATTGATTTATAGCTATTTTAAAACCTAAAAAACGATTATAAACCTAAAATCAAAAAGATGGCAAAATTTGAAGTTTACCAGAGTGGGAAAAATAATGAATTCCGTTTCCGGCTGAAAGCTGATAACGGCCAGATAATCCTGAGCAGTGAAGGCTATTCTTCCAAAGCTGCATGCCTCAACGGCATCTCATCTGTTAAGAAAAATTCCAAAGACCCCAAGAGGTTTGTTAAATCAACAACTCCGGGAAATATGTTCCGTTTTGCTCTTGTAGCAACCAATAAAGAAACCATAGGGGTAAGTCAGAATTACAAGAGTGAGAGTGGAAGAAATAACGGTATTGATTCTGTCGCAAGAAATGCTACCAAGGCTGAAATAAAGGAATTGGCCAAATAATATTATTTCATTTTTGCTTTCATATTAACTGATTCAGCCATGCATTTTTGCGTGGCTGCATTGGTTTATACGAAAGTCCGGATACTGACCGGAAAAGATATATTATTTATTAATTTTATACTATTACTCAATAAGAATATGAATAAAAAAATCACTGTTCTATCTACATTGTTTTTACTCCTCAGTAGTATTTCATTCGCACAGGTCACTGAAGCAGAAAAGAAACTAAGGACTGTAACAGCCGATACTACCCTGGGCTGGAAAAAAGGAGGGTTATTTTCCGTTAACATGGCCCAGACATCATTGACTAACTGGGCTTCAGGTGGGGAAAATTCCGTTGCAGTAAATGGCATCTTTAGTGTCTTCGCCAACCTGAAAGAAGAAAAATATACCTGGGATAATTCCCTGGATCTTGGCTATGGTCTTTTAAAACAGGGGGCCCAGGATTTCAGAAAAACCGATGATAAGATTGATCTATTCTCGAAATATGGCAGAAAAGCTTTTAACCATTTTTACTATGCAGGGCTTTTCAATTTCAGGACTCAGATGCAACCGGGATACGAATACAGGGATGATGCCAGTAAAAAGAAAATTTCCAATCTCTTCGCTCCTGCTTATATGTTACTCGCCCTGGGGGCAGACTACAAACCCAATGCATACTTCAGTGCATTTATTGCTCCTTTTACTGCTAAATTCACTTTTGTAACCGATGAAGATCTTTCTGCAGCCGGCTCTTTCGGAGTTAAACCCGGAGAAAAATCAAGAGGAGAAATCGGAGGATATATGAGAGCCATTTATTCAAAGAACGATTTCCAAAGTGAATTTCTGAAAAATGTCTCCTTTACAACCAAAATAGACCTCTTTTCAAATTATTCCCACAACCCTCAAAACATTGATGTCAACTGGGAAACACTTATAGGACTGAAAGTCAATAAATATATTTCTGTTAGTTTTAACACCAATCTTATTTACGATGATGATGTTAAAATATCTGTTTCCGAGACAGAGTCTGTCGGATCACTTGTACAGTTCAAAGAAATATTCGGAGTAGGATTCTCATATAATTTCTAGTATAAAACCATTAAAACCTGATCTTATGAAACTGTTAGATGAATTCAAAACATTTGCCATGAAAGGCAATATGATCGACATGGCTGTTGGTATAATCATTGGCGGTGCATTTGGCAAGATTATATCATCAATAGTTAGCGACATCCTTATGCCCCCTATCGGACTGCTTCTGGGTGGTGTCAACTTCACAGACCTGAAAGTTGTAATGAAAGCTGCAACAGAAACAGTTCCTGCTGTTACCTGGAATTACGGCAGTTTCATTCAGGCGCTGATCGACTTCCTGATAATTGCTTTTTCAGTATTCTTAATTATCAAAGCAATGAATTCTGCAAAAAAGAAAGAAGAAGCAGCTCCTGCTCCTCCTCCAGCTCCCTCTAAGGAAGAAACACTTCTTTCAGAGATACGCGACCTGTTAAAAAAATAAAGATTTAATTATACTATTTTATTGCTATCAAGGAGGGTGTCTCTTTAAGACATCCTCCTTTTCTGTCATCATGATAAGGGGCAAAAAACTCCCTGATCTTACCTGACTTATCTCTTCTGCCATATTACAAATGCCAGCAATGTCAGCATCAATCTGTTTACGATTATTTTATCTTTATAATTCCACATTTTTTAAAAAAACAATTTGTATTTTGTAATAAAAAAATGGGGAAATTTATTGATTTAATATCGCTAATTGTAATTGCTGTAACTTATATATTTTTTCTGCTGGCTCTTTTTACAAAGGGAATAACACATTATATCCTGCCTGAAGCGGCTGTCCTGCTTGTATCCATTAAACTGATAATGATAGGACACAGGGCAACAGTACATTATATTGTTATTGGTAAGGAACTTAAAAACATTCAGCTAACCTTGAACAAAACCAGTTAAGTGCTTGTTGGAAAAAATTAAATAAGAACTCTGTTATGCTTGATCTGTATAATGAAGTGTCTGTTAAAACCAGTAAGATCATAACCCGGTCTTACAGCACTTCTTTTTCGAAGTCTATAGCTTTCCTGAAAAAAGATATCCGGGATGCTATCTTCAGCATATACGGCTTTGTAAGACTGGCAGATGAAATTGTTGACACCTTCCATAATTTTGATAAAGAGGGACTTATCAATAGGTTTGAGAGAAACTATTATGAAGCCCTTGAGGAAGGTATAAGCCTTAATCCTGTTCTTAATGCCTTCCGCTTAACTGTAGAAAAATACAATATTGATGATGATCTGGTGCAGGCTTTTTTAAAAAGTATGAAGACAGATCTTGTAAAATCGGAACACAATTCCAAAGCTGAGACGGATGAATATATTTACGGTTCTGCAGAGGTTGTCGGACTGATGTGCCTGAAAGTATTTACCGGCGGTGATAAAGACCTTTTCACAGAACTTTCTATGCCGGCCAAAAAACTTGGAGCCGC
>JAAYDB010000161.1 GCA_012729475.1 Bacteroidota bacterium | reverse complement strand
TCATACTCAGGTTTATTGTCACCTCCGAAGGCAAGGTGGAAAACGTCAGTGTGGTCAGAGGCGTTGATCCACTTCTTGATAACGAAGCGGTAAGGGCAATGAACCTCTGCCCTGAATGGATTCCGGGTAAAATGAAGGGTAAACCGGTTAACATATACTATTCTGTTCCGATCAGCTTTGCACTGAAATAGAATTTACGCAGGAATTGTAAACCGGTGCGTCTGCAGTTAATCAATCCGGGAGGGTTATCTCTCCCGGATTTTTTTCAGGCAATGACTTCTGAAACAGATTATTGCAATTGTGGGTCTGCTTTAAAAGAGAATTTACATATGCTGGCATTTCTCACCTCAGCAGCCATTTCCATACCGGAAGCACATGAATACTTATGCCATTTGTGCTTCTTTCCTCTTCCTGATCCATGGTAAGAATAAGCCCCTCCTTGAGCTGGTATAATGTAACAGCTTCGACAATACCATTAATCTCCCGGGCCATATTATCATTATCAAGCTGATAGCATACCTGTATTACGCCTGCCACCCTGTTTTTAAGGCTTAATACAAAATCACACTCAAATTTTTCTCTGTGGTAATGAATGGTGTATTTTCTCCTCTTCAGTTCAACAAAAACAATATTCTCCAGCTTCCGTCCCAGGTTCACGGTGGTCTCGAAAGAGACAAGATTCAGAAATGAATTATCAATACAGTATACCTTCTTGTTGTTGATTATCTGTCTCTTAAGCGATGTATCATATTTTTCAACCTGGAACAGCATATATGAATTCTCCATGAATGCTATATGGCTTTTTACCGTATTCATACTTCCAAACCCAAGATTTGCCTTCAGCCTGGTATAGGAGAACAGTTTTCCCACATTGCTTATCAGGAGTCTTGCGAGCTCCCTGAAGCTTCTTTCATCACTAATGCCGTACCTGACAATTATATCCTTTATCAGGATGTCCTCATAAATTTGCTTTATGATCTCTTCACGTTCGTATTTCAGGTATTCCGGGATGCCCCCCTTCTCGAAGTAAGAATTAAATTCCTTCCTTAAATGGACAATCTTCTCAGGCAGGTAGAAATCGTTCTCCGACAGCTCAATTTCTCTGAAAACCAGGTATTCCCTGAATGAAAAAGGGTAAAGGACTATATTCAGATGCCTGCCGGTAAGCTTCGTTCCGAACTCTTTGCTGAGCAACGATGCATTTGAACCGGTTATAATAACCTTCAGACCTTCATTATGAAATTTTCTTACAGCGATCTCCCATTTATCGACGTTCTGGATCTCATCAAAAAAAACTACCTCGACCCTGTCATTTAACTCCAGGAATGTCTCCTGAACGGCTGAAAAATCTTCTGTAGTGAAGGAAAGCAGTTTTTCATCTTCAAAATTCAGGTATGTATTCTTTGAAGAGAAAAGATTTTCATTGATCTGTTTCAGAAGAGTTGATTTTCCTGCGCGGCGAAGTCCTGTAATTATCAGTACATGAGGAGTGCCGGACAAATCTGCAATATCTTTCAGTATGGAACGTGGTACGGTCTCCTCATGCAGTGTGAAGCGCATGTTCTGAGGAACGATGACTCTTTTAAGGTTTTCCCTGGAAATCATGGCTGAACTCTTTCAACCAAAGATACTAAATAGTTTTCATTATGAATGAACAAAAAAATATAATAGTGTTCATTTGAAATGAACAATAATGAGTATATTCAGTTGTCTATTATAAATGCGTAAACGGATTCCCACCCAATAGCTGCTTATCCGATTTTTGCGAATCATAAAGTACAGTAAAATAGAATTTTACATTGATGAAGCCAGAAAAAAAAGTGCCTGAAAGAAAAAATTTTCCCGAAAAACTTGCTTTTACATAAATAGCGTTTTATCTTTGACCAACCGTTCAGTCATAAAACGGTTTTTTATAGGGGGATTAATTGGTTAAACGGTCATTCAAAAAAGTAAAGGGATGTCACCAAGAACTCCAAATCAGTTTGAAATGATGAGGGAGGAGAAGAGAAACCTCATCATGGACACAGCACTGGAACTCTTTTCTCAGAAAGGGTACCATACTACTACCATCAGTCAGATAG
>JAAYDB010000160.1 GCA_012729475.1 Bacteroidota bacterium | reverse complement strand
CCTTCCAAAAAGATTTTCTGGCATCTCGATGAAAATTATATTGCGACCACAGAGTCATTACACCAAATGGAGATAATAGCCAATACAGGAACACATTTACTGACAGCTGTTGATGAGGATGGAAACAGTATCCGGTGCAGGTTCACTATTATCGGGCAGACAGATCACTGAAAATATCAACTTCAGCATGACAGATCACTTGTATTTTTTGTATGATAAATCATTGCCGAACCTGCATATGATATTTTCCGTAATTATTTCAAAATCTTTATCATCTTTGCACAGCTGATATTTTAATCATTATGAATACTGAAGAAGAATGGTTTCCTGTTGTTGACAAAGACGGCAATGAGATAATGCGAGCATCCAGAAGCCGGTGCCATGATGGCATAAGCAGGTTACTACACCCCGTTGTACACCTTCATCTTTTCAATGACAAAGGAGAACTGTTCCTCCAGAAAAGGGCTATGACGAAAGATCTCCTGCCAGGGAAATGGGATACATCGGTAGGAGGACATATCAGACCCGGAGAAAAAACTGAAGATGCCCTTAGGAGGGAGACAAAAGAGGAATTGGGTATAGTATCCCTGAAATTTCAGTTTATAAAAAAATATATATGGAATTCACCTCTTGAGAGAGAGCTTGTCTATTCATTCAGGGGGAGTTCATCTGAAGAGCCGGCAATCAACAGAGATGAGATTGATGAAGGCCGATTCTGGTCGGCTGAGGAAATCCTGACACACACAGGAAAAGGTATTTTCACTCCTAATTTCGAATATGAGTTCAAAATGCTTCTCAGTGAAAGCGGAAAAGACAAATGATCCTCTTCATTATTCTCCGGAAAATATTGTGTATAATAATTCTGTTGTTTATCTTTCTTCACTAATAAATGGCCAATGGCAAAAACTGTTAAGATACTTGTCCTGAAAAATCCAGTAGAAGCACATATTATGGGAGATATCCTCAATGAAAGGGATATTCCCCACCTGATAAAATCTTTCCATGATCTTGTTTACGATGGTCTGTGGCAGACTCCCACTGCCTGGGGCCAGCTTGATGCACCCGAAGAGTACAGAGAAGAGATCATGAATATCTATGAACAATTGTCACTGTCTGGAGACATATCCGATACTACAGAATAATTTTCAAAGCATTTTTTATTATTCCGGGCGTATTTTGTTTTTTTGATTACGTCATTATATTTTATAATCTTGTTTACCCGAATATATTTTACAGCTATTAAACAGAGAATAAATGGAATCTGCTCAGATTAAAAGGTCTCTTTTCATATTGAACCCACATGCGGGTATTCTGCCTGTGAAATTTATTCTCTCAAGTGAGCTCCAGCGCAGGAGGAATGAACTTGCTACTTATAAGTCCTTAAGCATTGATGAGTCGGGTTCCCATATAAGGGAAGTCTTCAATAAATATGATTTTTTTATTGCTGCCGGAGGCGATGGCACAGTAAGAAGTGTTGCAAAACAGCTTCTTGGTTCCAAAAAGATACTTGGTGTCCTTCCTATGGGTTCGGGTAATGGCTTTGGCAGAGAATTCGGGTTCAGACCCAATATACGATCTCTCCTCTCAGACATAAGAAAGGCCGGAAGCATACCTGTTGATGTTATTGAAATGAATGATCAAATCTGTCTCAATCTGGCAGGGACAGGCCTCGACAGCTATGT
>JAAYDB010000029.1 GCA_012729475.1 Bacteroidota bacterium | reverse complement strand
GGGGCTTCTTTTTTAAAAAGTTTTTTAAAATATTTATAAAATTTTCTTTAAAATATCATAATTTATTTGACAAGACTTTAAATATATGGTATATTTTTTATAACCAAGGAAGGAGAAGGTTATGAATTTATATCAAAAAACAATTAATAGAAAAATCAAAAGAGATAAAGAGTTTCGAGAGGGTAGAAGAAAAGCAATGATTGGTGAAAATAATCCTCGTTGGAATGGCGGTACTTCTCAATATCCAAATCATGCAGATTTTAAAAGAGCAAGAATTGAAGTTTTAAAAAGAACAAAAGGCAAATGTGAAATCTGTGGAGAACCAGCTATGATAGTTCACCATATAGATGGAAACAAAAATAATCATGAATTAAATAATTTATTAGCAGTATGTAGAAAATGCCATGAACCATTACATAATACAGACGGAGAAGAAAATACCATAAAAGGACGCCCAACAAAATATAAATTAATATATGGTAAGGATATAAAGGAACTTGCCAATATTTTTGGTGTAACAAAAGCAACTATATATGGCTGGATTAATAATCCTCAAAAAAGGAAATGGTTAGAAGAACAATTAAATAAAAACAAAATTAAAACCGACTCTCTGCCCAAACGGTAGCAGGCTCGGTTTTTTTTATTGTCAAAAATAATTATGTAAAGTAAAAGGGGGTTAATTTGGAAATCACACAGCTTGAAACCGATAAAGTAAAAGAAAGCTACAACACACAGGTTTGCACGGTAGATGACTTAATTAAGGCTTACGGCAAAAAAGCTGAACAGCATCTATTCTGCTCGGAGTGTGCAGAATGGAAAACCTGCAGAGGAGTCAAAAAAAGCACTTGCCCTTACAGGAAATGGTATATCAAAAACGAAATCAAAAACCGTAAAGACAAAAAAGAAATCAACAAAAGGTGGACACGATTAACCGACGAAACAAAGCAAAAGATTATCGATATGTACAAACAGGGCTACAGGGTATACCAGATTGCAAACCACTTGGAGATTACACAAGCTACCGTTTATAACTATACCCGTAAGCTAAAAGAATATAAGTGTAGTTCACAACGTTTTGACTGGACTGAGCATAATGACAAATTATTGGAAATGTTTAAAGGGGGTATGTTTTATAAGGATATTGCAAATTATTTTGGGGTAACTAAAAACCAAGTACATTACGGAATTTCAGAATTAAAAAAACTCGGAGTAATTGAAAATATTGACTACCGGGTGAAAGGAGTAAAAAGAAATGGGAGGTAATTATGTTTATTTTTGGGCTTTTCTTGTTGGCTATTTTGGGCTTTGTATTCTATTTCCTGATTGTGCTGTGTGCAAGTTTATAGTCAGGATAATGGATAAATTAATGTGTGGAGGAGGTAGGCAGAGATGGTAGTTAATAAATGGACTGAAAAGATAGAGGAATTAGAGAAAGAAAACAAGGGGTATGAAACAGCTTATACAAGGGCAGTATTAAAAAATGAGGACAGCAAAAAATATGACAGGTGGTTTGCCAACTTATGCTTCAGGGAAAAATTGATCCTCATGAAAAGGTATGACATCGATGACTGGTTTGAACTGAACCATACAGAGAAAAAAGCTATTTATGATACGGAGGTGCAAAATGAAAACTGCATTATCTGAAAATAGAAGCTGTCTAAACTGTGCTTTTGCTGACGACTGTAAAGGCTCAATATGGACAACAGTTTGTGATGAACATAAATTTGACTGGGAAGTTGACGAGGAACCTACCGAGAAGGAAAAAATGCTTATGTATGCAGATAACTTGTATCAAAGACTTAAGGAAGATGACCTATAAAAATAATTTAATGGAGGTTAAGTTATGAGTATTAGAGTACTGGCAAGGGGCATGATGAGAGAATATCAAATTGACTATGAAACAGCTAAAAAAATTTACGAGATAAGAGCTACTAAACCATTTTTAACACCGAGAGATTTTAAAAGAGGCGAAAGTTTATTAAAAAAAATAATTGGAGGTAATGGTAATGGGAACAGCAGTAAAGAACGGAAAATCAGTCAAGGTGCATACAGTCTATAAGACTAAAGATGGAGTAAGAGTTCCTGGAGTTACAACAGTATTGGGAATTTTAGGCAAACCTGCGTTGATCCACTGGGCTTGGGATTTAGGCACTAAAGGGATTGATTATAAGAAGTATAGAGATGACAAGGCAGACATAGGAACATTAGCACATGAGATGGTTATGTGTCATCTAAAAGGTGAGGAGTTAGACACATCTGGTTACACCGAAAAGCAGATTGATTTAGCTGAAACTTGTTTTCTTAAATACCTGGAATGGGAAGATGAACATGATATTAAACCTATTCTAATAGAAGAGCCTTTAATTTCTGAAAAACACAGATATGGCGGGACTATGGACTGCTATTGTAACTTAGATGGAATATTGACCTTGCTTGATTTTAAGACAGGAAAAGCTATCTATAATGAATATTTTTATCAACTTGGGGGATACAGGGAATTATTAACAGAGAACAAATACGAAACTAAGCGATATATAATACTCCGATTAGGCAGAGATGAAACAGAGGGGTTTGAAGTTAAGGAAAGAATAGACCTGGAAGATGAAACTAAAATATTTTTGAAATTAACAGAAGTTTATCACTTACAGAGAGAATTAAAAAATAAATATAAATAGGAGGTAATTTAAGATGAGTAATGAAATGATTTTGTTAGATAATGTAACACCACAGGCATTAGAAAAATCAATGGCTAAAATTAAGCAATTCCAGGATATTATCAAGAATAGCCTTATTGAGAAAGTTGATTATGGAACTATTCCTGGGTGTGGCTCAAAACCAACACTATTAAAATCCGGTGGTGAAAAAATATTAAGGACTTTTAACCTTAAACCGTTTTTTGATGTGTTAAGTGAAGTTGAAGATTTTGAAAAGGGATTATTTTTCTACAAGATTAAAGCTCGTATCTTTTATGGTGATGAAGAAATAGCACAAGGTATAGGCAGTTGTAATAGTTGGGAAGATAAATATCGTTACAGATGGGTTTTTGAAAGTGATATACCTTCAAACCTAAAAAAAGAAAACTTGGTTAGTAAGACCAGAATAAGTAAAAATGGCAAACCTTATAAGGTGTATAAAGTACCAAATGATGATATGGCTACACAGGTAAATACTATCCTTAAAATGGCTAAAAAGAGAGCATTGGTAGACGTATCATTATTTATTGCCAGTCTATCAGATATATTTACACAGGACATTGAAGATAATCCAGATTATTATGCAAACAATAACGTAGAGTCTGAAGGTAATAATGGCAATAATCATACTACTACCAAACCCACCAACACCAAGCCTGCAACACAAAAACAGCTTGATATGATATTTGGCTATGACAAGGACGGAGAGCATAAAAAGGGCATAGTTGAATCACATCTGATACAGAAAAAGGAAGTAGATAAGATTCAGAAACTTTATAGTGAAGGCAAATTAGACCGTAGCAAGGCAAGTGAAATAATAGGCTGGTGGATTGGTGATAATAAAAAGGGCATAGAAGGGGAAAGAGATAAAAGGGAAAATGAGGAAAGCACACAGATAGACCAGGAAGTTGCAGAGGGTATGGAAGAAGGCAATACCGATTTTGATCCTGCTATGTTTAATGAAAAGGTAGCCAATAAGAGCTGATCGACCCAGCTCTTATTGATGGGGGCGGTTGGTTATGGACGGACTGGCCGTCCCCTGAAGAAAGGATAAGATGATATGAAAGTAAAAAGGACTGAAAGAGGTTGGGCAGGACATTTTTGTTGTTCCTATGATTGCAAATTTAGAAGAAATACCTTGTTAGAATATGGTGATATAAAAATAGTTGTTTCAACTGTTGGAAATTACTGGCCACAACACAAAATGGAGAACAATAGGAAATTAGAAAAATGGGAACAAGAAATAGGGGCAAATAGATTTTATGAAACTATGGCTTTTTATTCAAAACCTAATGATGATTATTATCACGATGCAGATGTAAGCAAGGAAATATACTTTAATAGTCAATGGGCTATAAATGAGTTAAACAAACATACAGATAAACTTGCCAATAAAATGCACGAAGATGTTGTAAAAGAATTATCCAAAAAATTAAGAATAGGTAAAGTATAATGACCAAGAAACCAGCAAATAAGCGAATATACCGTTACTACAACGATATTTTGGTAGATGTGATAAATGATACCTATTTACACAAACTTGACGAAAACAAGGCTGTAAATGTGATTGATGAGCTTGAGAAGAATGGCACTTATAGGCAGGGGGAAGTATTGTATAGTCTAAAAAGTATCAATAGTGATACTAATACTACTAATATATATAACGCTTAATATTGCTAATAGCAACTAATTTAGGAGGACAGCCTATGAAACAAACCAACTGAATATATCTAACCTGTGATGCAGATTTAATAGCATTAGTAATAGTAATTGTGTTAGGGGCAGTCGATAAAGGGCTGCCCCGGAAAGAAGGAATGGGAGGAAATAAATGGAAGTTAAGGAAGCTATTAAATGGTTCGAATGGGCTGATGATGTGTATTACTGCTCTATGCCTGATGTTAAACCTGATAATGATTTTTATAAGCAAAGCAGGGCTATCTCTAATTTACTCAAATCCCTTGAAGCCGAAAATAAGAAGCTGAAGAAAGAAAATAAAGCCCTGAGAAAAGACAAATGGGAACTGGAAGGGATTAATGAGGCGTGTAGAAAAGAAAATGAGGCGTATAGGGGGATGTGGGAAAGAATATCAAAATTAGCAAAACTTAATAATAAATATCATATTGATGGATACACAACAGGTCTTGAAACGCCAGAGGATTGGGTAAAAACAATTAAGGGATTAGAGCTAAAATATCTTGGAGGCGGGGAATGAATTTTACAGAAAATGAAACTGATTTACTTTTAAAGTTAGTAAAAAGAGAACACAGAAGAATTAAGGGAAAAAACATAAAATTTAAAGAAATAACATTAAGAGAAATTGAAGGTATCTACATAAAATTAAAGGCAAACAAAGATGCTTTTGAAGATGCCAGAAGTTGGGCAGATATTGATTATGGAATGGAAGTTATGTATGGAGATAAGTAAGGAGGTGGGGAATGAAAACAAGTTTTAATAAGTTAAATGAAACATTAAATATAATTACAAAAGCAGATAATAATCTATCAGGGATAAAAAATAAATACTCAATAAACAAAAAATTTGATAGTGATATTGAAATGGCAAGATATAACCTAAAAATTGCCATAGAAAAAATATTGAGTTTAATGAGTATATCAACGAATGATGATTATAAGGAGGCAGAAAATGACTAATATCGAGGAAATGGAAAAGATATTAAAAGAATATAAACTACGGGAGAGATATGTTTTTGTTCGTGATTTTATGGGACATTGTATAGACTCCCTCAAAGACCTCCACGAGGAAAACTGCAAGCTATGGAAGGAATTGGCAGAGCTGAAGGGCAAACAGGACTTTAAATGTACAGGGCTTGATGATAAGGGGAATTATATATATGAACCGAATGAATAGGGGGGATCAATGATTTTATCACAAGTTAAAAAACGGATAGACACGATATATAACGAAAATCACAACCTAATGGATGCCTATTATGAGGTTAAAGGCTATATAAGGGGTTTAAAGGAGTTCGGGGTAATCAATTTAGGCGACTACTGGACTTTGAAAAAATACAGGCAAACATTATATTTGAATAAGCTCGATATGTTATGCGATACGAAGAAGATAATGGAGAAGGTTAAGGGGTAGGGGATGGCAAATCCACAAAAGGAAAACGGACATACATCTATAGCAAATGAATTATTAGAGGTTATGGCAAAAACCTATTTTTCAAGTTATGAGATACAAATTATATTTGCCATATTTCGGAAAACCTATGGCTGGAATAAGACAGAGGATTGGATTACAACAACCCAAATTTCAGAGATGACCGATATTGCCAGAAGTCATGTCAGCAGGACTATCAAAAAATTATTGGATAGGAATATGTTGGTTAAAAACGGGAAAAAATTATCGTTTCAAAAAGACTATGAAAAATGGCAAAAGTTACCTAAACAGGTAACAAAAAAAACTGAAAAAAAGTTACCTATTCAGGACACAAAGTTACCTAAACAGGTACACAAAGTTACCCAAATAGGTACAAAATTGTTACCCAAACAGGTACACACAAAAGAAAAGAAAGAAACTATACAAAAGAAACTATACAAAAGAAAGGGCGATGTGTTTATCAAAACCCTTAAAAATTTTAAAACCATGAGGAATAAAATCAAGAAGCCAATGACCGATAAAGCAGAGTCTATGTTAATAACCAGATTGGAAAAATTAAGTCCTGATATTGATACTCAAATTAAAATTATGGAACAATCAATTTTTCACTGCTGGCAGGATGTATACCACTTGAAAAAGGAAAAAATTGTTAATAACAGCCAAAATGGCTATGAGCAGTTTATGGAGAAAGTAATGAATGATAGGAGATAGTATGAATTTACAGACCGCAAAGGAAAATAAGGATAGACAACTTAAAATAAAAACAGAACTTTATCACGATAATTTTCAAAACTATAAAAAATATAACATTCCAAAAGCACAGTTAGTTATAGCAGATATACCCTATAACATTGGCATAAACGCTTATGGAAGCAGTCCGCAATGGTATATTGACGGCGACAATAAAAACGGTGAAAGCGATATGGCAGGTAAACAATTCTTTAATAGTGATAAGAATTTTAACCTATATGAGTATATGCACTTTTGCAGCACTTTGTTAATTAAAGAGCCTAAAGAAAAAAATAAAGCTCCGGCAATGATAGTATTTTGTTCGTTTGAGCAAATACCAACATTGATTGAGGTAGGCAAAAAACATGGATTTGCTAATAGCTACCCCTTATTTTTCATTAAAGACTATAGCCCTCAAGTATTGAAGGCAAATATGAGGATAGTTGGAGCAACAGAACACGCAATAGTTTTATATAGAGATAAGTTGCCTAAATTCAATAATAACAAAAGAATGATATTTAATTGGATGAAGTGGCCTCGGGATAATAAAACGGTAAAAATACATCCAACACAAAAGCCTGTTCCATTACTCAAAACATTAATAAGTTTATTTACAGATGTTGGGGATGTAGTTATTGATCCTGTTGCTGGAAGCGGAACAACATTAAGGGCAGCAGCTGAACTGAATAGGAATAGTTATGGATTTGAAATTGACAGGTTTGTTTATAAAGACGCAAAGGAAAAAATATTAAAAAATATTCAAATGGGATTACTTACCATAAACAGGGGGTAGGAGTATGAATTTACAGCTTAATCAGCAAAGACAATCTAAAGAGGCAAAGTTTAAGATTATGATTAACACTTTCGAGGAATTATATAACCGCAAACTTGAGCCGTCAACAGTAACACTATGGCGGAAATTCCTCTATGATTACCCCGAAGAATATTTTGTCAGGGTGGTTGAGCTTGCAGGGGAATTAAAATATTTCCCACGAGTATCAGAAGTCAAGGAACGCTTCTATGAATACTCACTCCAGGATTCTAACAAAAGGGTAAAGCTCCCCGAACCAAGAGATTACCACAAGGAAACTGCCCGCAAATGGATGGCACAGATTAACACCATTATCAGCTATGGGGGGCTGTTACGAGAAGACTTTGACCATACCAAACTTGGAAAGCTGTATACACCAGAGGAGTTAAAGAAGTTATTGGATAGTAATTTGAAAGAAAATCTAAATAAAGAAAGGAGTTTTTAATGATTAAGTATCCAAAAATAGAAACATTATTTGAAAGAGATAAAGATACTTTTAAAGTTACTGACAAAATAAGATTACCAGAATTTGAAATGATTGATAATTGGCTTATTACTGAAAAGATTGACGGAACTAATGTAAGGGTGATTTATAGCCCATCTGATTATGATAAAAAGTTGGAGATGTACAAAGAAGAACGGGTAATTTTTAAAGGAAGAACCGACAATGCCCAGATGCCAACATTTTTACTTGAGAAATTACAAGATATATTTACAGTAGAAAAATTTAAAAAAGTTATCGGTGAAGGGCAAGAACCAGAAAGGGGAATTTGTTTATATGGTGAAGGCTATGGTGCAAAAATCCAAAAAGGTGGCGGTGATTACAATCCTGGAAATTCATTCAGATTATTTGATGTTTGGATAGACGGTTGGTGGCTGGAATGGGATAAAGTTTGTGAGATAGCTGAAATGATGGGGATTAAAACCGTGCCAAGGGATGCTGAATATAGGACACCACCGGAATATTGGTAAGAAAGGAGCAACAATGACTAATAAAGAATGGCTGGAAAATATTAAAAGGGTTGACGATAAAAGAAAACCAAGCGATTTAATACCAATTTATGAGTTTCGCAAAGCCAAAGCACTTGAGATTATTGCAGAGGAATTGATTAAGCTGAATAGCACATATACCGATGCTAAAAAAATGAACCATTTAGAGGATTTAGTCAGGGAATTGGATATTAGAGTTTGCACATTAATAAGCAAAGTAAGAGGTGATAATGACTAAAACTAAAGTAAAGGCAAAGGTTTTAAATCGCAAAATAACCGAAAATGATGTCAAAAGGCAAGTTAAAGACTACCTATCACTCAAAGGCTGGTTTCACTTCTACAACCTTGCAGGTATGGGTGCATTTAAGGGCATACCCGATATTATTGCAATTAAGCAGGGCAGGGTGCTATTTATCGAATGTAAGAGACCAGCCAGAGGAAGCAAACAATCACCCGCCCAAATAGAATTTCAGAAGAATATTGAAGCTCACGGCGGGGAATATCTATTAGTCAGGGACGTTGAAGATTTGATAAAGGAAGGGGTGTGAAATGATTGATACTAAATATCTGAAAGTGATTATTAAAAACTGTATTAAAAACGAAGTTTATAGTTTATTCCATTACAGAAAAATATACAAAGAGTATAAGTGGCTATTAGACGAAAAGAAAGAAAAAGACCTTATAGAAAAAGAGTTTCCGGTAATAATGGCATTTTTAAATGCCCATAACTGTAAATTGATTATTACTAAATCAAAGGATAAATTTGGGAATTATGTAGAATTAAAGTCAATTTATGAATCATACGGTAATAGTTTATCAGCATCATTTTATTGTGATAAAGATATACCAAGATTAAATAGAGTAGTAGATGCAATAAGAAGTTTAGAAAAACAAAGGACTTGCAAAAAGTAATATAAATTTGAGATAGGAGGTAGAAAGTGAGAAGTTTAATTGTACGAAAAGCTAATAAGCGAGTATCAGGACTTTCTAAAGGGGCTGGGCTATAAATACAAACATCACGGCTTTGATGACATTTACCAACAGGGCGTAATGTTACTTATCGAGGCACACAATAAAGGCGTCAGGAATGTCAAAACAAGCGTATGTAACGGCATCAGGAAATATTGCAGGGATGAACAAAAGTACAAGGACATCTGCAAAGGTGGTGATAGTTTTGAATGAGCGGGAATATGAAATCATCTATCTGTATTATTTTTATGGCTATCTGGAAAGGGAAATAGCGGTCATGCTGGGAATACACAGGACAACAGTCAACAGGATAAAACAAAGGGCATTGGGAAAATTGAGGGAAATACTTCAAAATTAGGCTATACATTTATGTATGGTTGGTATAAATTATTTCAATAACGGGCTTATTTTGAGTCCGTTTTTTTATTTTTAAAATATTTTTCTGCAAAATGCTACATATCACACCAAAACTTTACCTTATATAAGTAGAGGGTAATTATGTCAAAAAACAAAATTGAGTTTATAGCAAGTTTACCACCTATACAATCTGCAATCAATATTGACGGGCAGGGCAACGGGGCAAGAATTAAATTAGATATACCAGCAAGTGAATTAGTCCATGTAATAGCGTTGCAGAAATATATCGGAGAAAGTTTTAAGGTTGTGATTAGTGATGAGTAGAAGGGTTACAAAGGTAACACAAAAAGAACATTTTTTAAAAGCATACGATAACAGTATGGGGAATGTAAGTGAAGCATGCAAGGCTATTAATATAAGCAGAAAAACCTTTTATGAATGGTGTCAAAATAATGAAAAATTTAAAGAAAAAATTAATGAGATAGATGAGAGTTTTATTGATTTTGCAGAGGGACAGTTAAAAAAGAATGTTAAGCGTGGAATACAAAAAGCAATAGAATTTACTCTTACTAATCGTGCCAGAGATAAATATTCAAATACGCAGACCGTAGAACACAAAGTTCCAGATGTGGTTGAAGTAGTCCATTATATTCAACAGGGGCCGCCACCTGAAATAAAGGAAAAGCCTATTGACAACAGCAACACAAACAAAAAATAAAATACAGATACCCTATAATTTCCAGCCGTATTACTGGCAAGTTCCGAGCTTTAATATGCTTGAAAATGGCTATAAGCGTGGAATATGGGTAGACCACAGGCGTTGCGGGAAAGATATCAGGTGTATCAATTTGATTATCAAGCAGATGTATCAAGAGCCTGGATTATACTTTTTAGTCTATCCGACCTTAAAACAGGGGCGAATGATACTCTGGGAAGGCTACACTGATGAGGGGAAAACCTTTTTAGAAACCTATTTGCCACAAGGATTACTGGCTTCCAAGCCGAACTCAACCGATATGAAGTTCCGTATTTACAGCAGGACTGGTGATATATCCATGCTCCAGATTGTAGGGACAGAAAACAATCGTTATGAAGCTATGAGAGGAACTAACCCAAGGGGCATTATCTTTAGTGAATATTCCAGACAGCATCCGGGGGCATGGGATGTAGTTAGACCGATATTGCTCAAAAATGGCGGTTGGGCTATCTTTCAGTCTACACCAAATGGAAATAATCATTTTAAGGACTTATGGGATATTACAGCAAAGAACAATCGCTGGTTCCGGTGTTTGCACACTGTCAAGGACACTTACGACCACGAGGGTTATCGTTTAATCTCTTTGGCGGACATAGAAGAAGAACTTGCCACAGGGCAGACAGAGGATTTTGTTCAGCAGGAATATTATTGCTCATTTTCACAGGGGATAGAAGGAACTTATGTTGGTAAGTTAATTCAGGAATTAGAAGATAATGAAAGAATAGAAGATTTGCCTTATGACCCGACTTATTTAGTCAATACCTATTGGGATTTAGGGATTAGAAAAGATAGCATGTCAGTCTGGTTTGTTCAGCAGGTAGGGCAGGAAATACGTTTCATAGATTTCGAAGAAGCAACAGCCAAGACATTTACCTATTGGGCTAAAGTATTGCAGGATAAACCGTATCTGTATGGTAAGCATTTTGCTCCTCATGATATCCAACACAGGGAAATGATTGGAGCAGAAGACGCAGCCAAAAGCAGATTAGCTCATGCTAAAGATGTTGGGATACTGTTTAACAAGACACCTTTTGCCAGCTTTGAAAATGGAGTAGAAGCGTTAAGGGGATTGTTGGGCTTATGCAGGTTTGACCAGACAAAATGCAAGGCAGGATTAGACCACTTACGCAAATGGGGCAAGAAATATAACAAACTTGAACAGCGTTACACCGAAACAGAGAACGACAACGAACATTCCCACGCAGGGGCAGCTGCAAGATATGCAGCTATTAATATCAGGCAAGCACAGGGATTTGATGTGTTAAAAACACGAGAGGAAAAGCATTTTAAGAATGTATTCAGGAGAAAAAGGTCTTATGGCTCAGCCATGAGCGTATAGGAGTTTATATGCCAATCTATGAGCTTAAATGCCCCAAATGCGGGGCTGAAACTGAAAAACTATGTAATGTAGCAGAGAGAAATAACCAGCCTTGCGATAAATGCGGGGAATACATGAAAGTACAGATTACTACTGCAAATATGTTTTATCGCAATATTAAGTTACGACATAAGCAGTGGATCAAGGAAAGAGGTCTATAACCATGCCAAAAGGACATTCAGGATTGGTAACAGTAGGCGTTAAACCCAAGACACAGACCAACAGGATAGTTAAACTTAAGGATTTCTGGGATGAAGGCTATAAAGGGCAGTTTGAGTATGTTCAGGCGGCTACCCGTAACTATGGCTTTTATATGGGGGGCGATAAACAATGGGATGCAAGGGATATTGCCATTTTAGATGAAATGAAGCGTATGCACCTATCCCTGAATATCATCTTCCCGATTATTAACCTTCTGACAGGCTATGAACGGCAAAACGGCATGGATATTAAGGTATTCCCGAAAAAAGGCGGATTACAGCCTGTTGCAGAATTACTGACCGAACTATGCAAGCATGTGGAAGACCAGTCTAATGCCCAGTATTTACGAAGTGCCATGTTCTTTGACGGGATTATCTCAACTAAAGGCTTTGTATCACTGGACATTAAATATGATGATGACCCCTTTAACGGGGAAATAGTAGTAGATGTGGAAGATCCTTTTGATATTGTTGAAGACCCGCAGAACAAGAAATATGACATGAACTATGGGAAATATGTTATCAAGTCCTATTGGGGCGATAAGGAGCAGATTAAGCTCATCTATCCCAAGAGCAAACAGGATATTGACAATCTCAAATATGATGATTTGGATAACAGGGATAAGACTAAAATACCCGGAAGTGATGTATCACCAGACCAGTTTAAATGCAGAGTCCGGGAAACATGGTGGAAACATTACGAGAAAGCTACCTTTTTAATTGACACTATAAATATGAGCCATACAAGGGTACACAAGAGCAAACTTGATTTGCTAAAGGTTGTACTTGAAAAAGACCGCAGAAGGGCAGAGGAAGAAGGTAGACAGCCTATATTTGCAGTCAGGGAAAACATTATCCCAGTTATGAACTGCACAACTACACTGGGGGATATTGAATTAGAGCATATCGAAAGACCTTTCGGGGAAATGAACAAGTTCCCGATAATAAGATTTGTACCATATTATGTCAATGGAAACTGTTTAGGCGTTGTAGACAACTTAATTGACCCGCAGAAAGAGAAAAATAAGAGGCGTTCACAAAGTTTGAATCTGCTTAATTCTGATGTCAACAGCGGATTCTTCAATCACGAAACAGAAGGGGCTGACAGAGATGAGCTGGAAGCACAGGCAACCGAGCCTGCTCCTGTAATCAATTACAAGTCAGTACCGCCAACCAAGATACAACCGACACAACTGTCAGTGGGCCATGTCAAATTAGAAGAAATGGCAGAGCTTGACGCTACCAAGATAAGTTCAGTCAACCAGAATATGCTGGCACAAGGTCCGACCTCTGAAAGTGGAGTTAAGGACAGACAGCGTATTAATCAGGGATTGATAGGCAGTGAAATTATTTTTGATAATGTGGGATATTCCCACAAAATATATTCCGAAACAATCGTGGATTTAATCCGATACAACAATACTTTCTCAACTGCCGAGATGATGGCTATCGCTTCTGAGGCAAAGTTAGAACAGAATGTAGACCAGCTATTAGAGGCTATAAGAAGCAGAAAGATAGGAAAATACGGAGTGGAATTATCAGCCAGTCCGACTAATCCGACTATCCGCTTTGCCAACTTTGAAATGTTACTTGATATGGCAAAGATTTACGGTGAAATTATTCCACCTGATATTGTTATTGAATCTTCTGATTTACCAAAGAAAGAGGAAATACTGGAAAGGTTAAGGCAACAGGCACAGATGCAGGCACAGTTAGCACAGCAACAGGCACAGATGCAGGCACAGTTAGCACAGCAACAGCAACAGCAACAGCAACAGCCTCAACCGACACAGAGAAGATTAGCCAAACGATAACAGGTGAATTCCCCTCATGCAGGGGCAAGTGCATGAAATTCATCTATCCAGATGTAAAACAGGAGCTAATAAATGACAGAAGAAGTTAAAGAAGTAACTGAGGAAACCCAGGAAGGGCAAAAGGAAAAGTATTATTCAGAACGTGAATGGAAGGGGCTTTTATCTGACAAGCAGAGAGAAGCACAGGCAAGACAGGAATTACAGGCAAGACTGGCAGCAAAGGAAACGCAGTATGAGGACAGGATTGCACAGTTAGAGGCTAAATTAGCCGAAAAAGAGTCTAACATAGGCGACCCCGATGATGTTGCGACTGTTGCCACCCTGAAGAAGGAAATAGCAAAAGTAGAGAAAAAGCTGATGGATATGTATACCAAAGAGAAACAGGAAGAAACCAAAGCACAGATGGAAAAGCGTATCAATAAGAGCTTTATCGATGCACAGGCCAAATACACCGAAGATAAGACAGGAAAAGGGTTAAGTTTTGAAGAGGTTAATGAGGGAACTAAACGAATGATTGCCCGTAACCCCAAGTATAGGGAGCTTATCCTTAACGACCCCGACCCTGGTGAAATGGCGTATAAGGTAGGACTGCAAGACCCTGTTATTGCCAAAAGATATGAAGCATACAAACAGAATATGCCAAGCGGAAAAGTTACTTCTAAAGAAGGTTTAGAGGGCAGCGCTGCCGCCAAGAGTGGCTATTACTCGCAGGAATATGTCAAGAAGATGAGTAAGACTCCGGGCTGGATCACAGCCAACCTTGACAAAATCAGAGAAAGCCAAAAGCAGTGGGACAAGCCGAAAGAATAGGCTTGTTTAATACCCGACCGCTGGGTTAAGCGGGTTTTCGTCTAACTTCAAGACGCTTAAAGGGAAGGAATAGCTATCATGTGATACTTACCACTAATTATAAACTTTAACGAACTTTGAAAGGAGTTAGACAAATGGCTATTTTAAACGCAATTCCTGAATTATGGAATGCCGCCATGATGGATGAGATGCAGAAATCCCATGTATACGGGAAAATCTGCCGATGCAAAATTGATGCACCTATCAAAAGACAAGGCGATGCCGTTCATATCAGCGGAATAGGGGATATTGATATCGGTAGATATGACGGAGGCGATATTTCCTTGCAGAGCTTAACTGATGCAGGGGTAACTCTCAGAATTACCGAAGCTGATTACTTCAACTTTATTGTTGATGATGTTGATGCTATCCAGAGCAATTCCGCCTTAATGAAAGAGGCAACCAGAAAAGCCGCTTACAAGATGAAGGATGAAGCTGATAAGTTCATCTATGACACTATGGTAGCCAATGCCGCTTTAAGCGGACCGACTGAAGGAACGCTTGACGTAACAGCAGCTATCTCAAACATTGCCGAAATGGACTTGTTATTGAAGGAAGCGGAAGTACCCAAAGAACAGAGATGGATTACCATGCCTCACTGGATGGGAACTAAGCTCTTACTGGCTGGTATTTACCACGCACAGGACTTGAAGGGCAATATCAACGGATTTGTAACCAATGTACTCGGACCCGATTTGTATGAGTCAGGTCAGAACGCCGCAACTGTTATACTTGCAGGCTCTTACGGGGCAGTGGCTTATGCCGAACAGATTATCGAAACCGAAGCCTATAAACCTGAAAAGCGTTTCGGTGATGCTCTTAAAGGACTTCATGTCTATGGGGCAAAGGTTGTCAAACCTAATGAGTTAGCCATAGGTGCGTTCACTGAAAGTACTGAAACTGTAATCTAAATTAGCGGGGGGCTTCTGCTCCCCATTAAGTTTTTGAAAGGAGTATATATCATGGCTGTATCTTGTAACAATGTAACTTTAGAAGTTAATACTGTAAAAGTCCTTGCCGCTGATGCCGCAACTGAATCAACTGCAAGTAAAGCAGAGGCTTTTACTATTACCCCGACCAAAGCGGGACGGAAAATACTGATACTGGTAACTGTTGCCGCTGCTAATGGAACGGTTGTCTGCTCTTTAGGGGCTGGCAGTGAGTTCTGGGCTTCTGATGCACAGACCTTTAACGCAGTAGAGAATAAGACCTCCGCTTTCCAGATTGAGGATGTAGCAAGGTTTTTGACCAGTTCAGGTACTATTGTTTTGACCCTCACCCCTGCAACAGGGAAGAAACTGGCTAACGACCACGCTGCTACCGTGCAGGTTATTGAACTCGTATAAATCCACAGGGGCAGGCAAACTGCCCCTAACTTTATTTTAAGAAGGTGATAATAGATGAGATTTTACTCAAAGATAACACGCAAACCTAACTCGGTAATCAAGCAGATTAAGGAAGGGGATAAAATCCTCTCCCAGAAAAGGTTATGCGTATTTGTAGACGGGGTATGTGATACCGACGATCCGAAGGTAATCGAGGAACTGAAGAAGCACCCTGATAAATTCAGCGATAAGCCGTTCCCGAAGAAACTTGACTGGAAGGCTACCGAAGAAGGACAGCAATTAATGGAAAAAGGCAAGGAATTGGGTATAGATATGGAGTTAGGCAACAACTACAAAAATATACGGAAGGAATACCTTGAAAAACTTATCCGTGAAAAAGGCGAAACTGTTAAACCGAAGGCTAAACTTGTCAAATATCAGGAAGTTGTGTCAAAAGCCAAAGAACTCGGTATAGATACATACCACCGCAAGAAAGATGAGCTTCTGAAGGAGATTAGAGAAAAGGAAGTGATTAAATCATGAACAGAACTCCTGACCATGATATGACTGTTAGGGGAAGTATAGCCTTCCCGACTGTATATTCCACAGGAAGCACCATTGACGATAACGCAGCCGCAGGGCAGATGAATGTACCGGTTGCAGCAACTACTAATTTTACCGCAGCGGACAGGGTAATTATCGGGCGTGGCACAGCAAGGGAAGAAGAATTTGTTATTGACTCCGTTGACGCAGGGGTAAAGATTGTGTCTAAAACCAATTTGACCTATAACCATACTGTTGATGCTAATACTACTGTTGATGCCGAAAGTGCTGCCGAACAAAAAGTATTAGCCGTTACTGCAACTACTGGTTTTGTAGCAGGTGAACAGGTGCTTGTTGATGAAGGGGGCGACCATGAGGCAACATACACCATTTACAGTATTCAATCTGGCGTATCTTTGACTATGGTTGAGGATTTAGCCTTTACCCATGATGCTACTGAAACAGTTGCACAAACAGGCACAGAAGATGTTGTTGAGGTATGTATGGCCAGTTTATCGAATGTTATAGATAAAGCACATTACAAGGATATAGCCTTATTCCTTCCCTCGACGTGGGTTACTGCCGTTATAACCTTTAAGGCTTGTGATACCCCTGACGGAACATTTAACGATGTTATTGTAGCTGATGATGTTGGTGATGTAAGTGTAGCCAGTGTTGCTGCAAGCAAGGTTATTACCATGAACGGGGAAATCAGAGATGCCCTGACAGCATTGCCATATATAAAACTGCAATCGGGAACGACAGCAAGTCCTGTAGACCAGGGGACAGGCTCACCTGAAGTCAATTATGTCTTAACAAGATAAGGGGTAAATGATATGGCTATAACCAAAGCCGCTATTTTAACACATTTAAACAGTGAACTTAACAGAAATGAAACAGATATAGATGAGCATATTTTATCAGCTATGAAATATATCTCTCTTACTGATGACTTTATCTGGATAGAGGCAAATGTATCTGTTACCGCAGGAACTGTTTATTATTCCCTTCCTTCTGATTACAGGAAGTTAATGACAATCCACCTGACAGATGAAAAGCCGTTAGAGGAAATCACATGGCATCAGTACCGAAAAAGGATTGCGGGAAGGACAGATGAAGATGACAGGGACGAGCCGAACTGTTTTGCCATGCACGGGGGATTCTGGTATCCTTACCCGATTGCCGATAATACTTATACTGCAACACTTCACTATAATGCTTATGTTCCAGAATCAGAGGAAATAGATGATGTAGATACCAATGCAGTGGATAATATAGACCGATACTATTCAGATATATTCAGAAATGCCCTTTATACGCTGACTAAGGCTTATTATTGTCTGTCTAAGGAATTAAAAGATGATGCAGGCAATTATTTCAATATATTTTCCAGAATTGACTATCCGTTGTTAAGACCGCTGGTAAAAAGAGAAAGAAAATCTTTAGCATATAAGGATTTGTATTAGGAGAGATAATGGCTAAAACTTCATTCGGAATATTCTCTAATCCGATAAAGGGAGTAATTAAAAATGTGCCGTCATTACTGTTGAATGAAGCAGTAACACCTGACAGCGACAAGGTTGTACTGACTGACGGGGAGATACACCGCAGACCAATGCGAAGTTATTACCTTACCAAAAATGATGCAGCAGTGGTTACTCCTGACGGAAATCCTGTAATGAATCTTGTTCCCTATATCAAAGAGTCTACCAATACCTTATATCTGCTGGTATTGACGAAAAAGCATATCTACCACTGGAATACAACAGCAAGTGCTTTAGATGAAAAGTACGAATTAGCCGCTGATGCTGATACATGGGATTACTGCATATTCAATGACAAGGTTGTATTGACCCCCAACAGCGATTTGCCTTTAGTCTGGGGCGGGACTGGAAGTGTTACACCTTTAGACACACCATACGGGGTAAGGGTAAGTTACAGTACAGAAGTTACTACAGTGGATGCCGAGAGTGCTGCATCACAAAAGGTTTTGAATGTAGCAGCCACAACAGGACTTGAGGCTGGTGATGTCATTATTATCGACAAAGGTAATGCCAATGAGGAAGTAGGCAAGGTTAATACTGTTCAGGCAGGGGTAAGTGTTACGCTTGTTGATAATCTCTCAATAACTCACGCTGCAACGGAAAAAATATATATCTGCACCTGTATCACTAAGGCCAAGTTTGCCAAAGAATATTATTCGAGGCTGGTATTGGGGTATCCGTACTTAGACCAGGATGCCCGCTGGTATGCACAGGGATTATATATCAGTGCCTTGAATGATGAGGATTTTGTATCAGGCAGTGAAGTTGGTTATTTCGGGATAGGGCAGAGGGGGAAAATAAAGGGTTTCGGTTATTACAACAGTATTTTGTATATTTTCAAAGACAGGGGGAAAGTCCAGTTCTTTCCTGTTGCCGGTACTGAATACTTTAATTATAACGAAATACCTGACAGTTTCGGGCTTTTAGCCATGCACTCGGTTGTCAATGATGACAAGGGTAATTTGTACTATCTTGCCAGTGATTACACGATTAAGCAGGAAGGCGTTGGAACTATCTCTGCTCCGATACAGACCGAGATACTGGATAAGATTCAGCCTGATTATCTGGAAAAGGTAAGAGGGGCTTATGTTAGGGATTACAAGGAAATGATGTGGGCTTTGCCTGTTGAGAGCAACGAGAACAATTATGTGATTGTCTATAAAGACGGAGTATGGCTTTTGATGAAAGATGTTAATATTTCGTGTTTTTGTGATTATTATGTGTAAGGTGATTAGATGAGCCAATTAATATTAAGACCGAATGCCGATTATTCAGGAAGCAACAATTATTATAAAAGAGTTGATGATATAACACCTGACTATTCTAACAGCTATGTATTTGCTTATGCTTTGGGTGATTCTGACAGGGCTTTCAGGTTTTATATCCCCAATCATAATTCCTTAATACACGGCGGTACTATAAACAAGATTACTGTTGTTGCAGTCTGTAGCGGTATTGACGGGGATTATGCCACTCCTTTTATAAGAATTGGCGGGGCTGATTACGGGTATAACTCCAACCAGAATATGTCAAGCGGCTGGCAGTCTTATTCAGCAGAATGGACTACCAACCCTGATACATCTCTGGCATGGACTTGGAACGATATAGATAACCTGATTATCGGAGTAAGATTACAGGCTTTATGCTCTTTATATGTAAGATGTACCCAGTTGTATGTAGTTATTGATTATGACTCAATTCCTTTTGTAGATACTGATGCAGCAACCAATGTTGAAGAAACAACTGCTACTGGTAATGGGGAAATCACCGATGTTGGGGTTGAAAATGCCGACAAAAGAGGAATATGCTACAACACTACTGGCAATCCGCTGGTAACAGATGACAAAGAGGAAGATACAGGCGGAAGTTACACAGCGGGAACATTCTCAAAAGCACTTACGGGACTATCTCCCGCAACATTATATTATTACAGGGCTTATGCTCATAACTCGAAAGGTTACGGCTATGGTGATGTAGTTACATTTATGACCAAACCAAATCCCCCGACTGGGCTTGCCTGTACAGTTGTTGATGACTCACAGATTAACCTGACATGGACTAAAGGCACTGGGGCGGAAAAAACTAAAATAATCCGCAAAGTTGGAAGCTATCCGACATCTGTTGCTGACGGGGACGAGGTCTATTTCGGCACAGGCAACAGTTATTCAGATACGGGATTAGACAGGGTAACTCATTACTATTACAGGGCATGGAGTTACAAGACTGGCGCACCTAACAGCGGTTATTCCGATTCCTATTCAAGTGATGATGATACTACTTTAGCACAGTATCCGACTATTACTATTAATAATGCAACAGATATTCTCTCAGATGAATTTACAGCCAATGCAACTATTTCAGATGACGGCGGAGTTCTTATTGATAAGAGAGGCTTCCAGTACGGACTGACTAAAGTTGCTACATGGAATAATACCGAAAGTCTTGGGAGTTACGAGGAAGGGGATTTTTACCTTGCAATAGAAAACCTTAGCTCTAACACCTATTACTGGATAAGGGCTTTTGCCACTAATGCAAGGGGAACTACCTATACTGACTGGATAGCAGTGGAAACAGCGGCATCAGGTGATACTCCGAGCAATACTTTAATTACGCTTACAGGGGATATTTCAGGCTATGTTTCACAACTGCACGGTGATGAGAATAATGACCTTGACTATCCTTATGACGCATATTTTGTTATAGCCACAGATTTATCAGAAAGCAATTCGCTTGTGTTTAAAAAGAGGTTGCTGGACTTATTTAATTATTTCAGGACAGAAGATGCAGGGGATATGACTGTTTCAATAAAGTGCGACCATGAAACCACATGGCGGGAAATTGGAACTCTGTCATTGACAGGTGATGATGATATTGTTTTACCCCATTTAGCACCTGATGAACTGGGAAGGCATTTTTTAATCAAGTTTATGGGCAATAATGTGTTTAGATATTTAGGGACAATCTTTAAATATATCGTTCAGGGGGAGAGATAATGCCGAGAATTACACCTTCCATACCAAACTTACCCAATGAAAACAATGTACAAAACGAGGAGTTAAAAAGGATTGTAAGACAGTATAACCTTGCCTTACAGCAGTTGATTATAACACTGTATGGCGATATATCAGACCATGAGAACAGGATAAAGGATTTAGAATAATGGAATTAAAACCGTTGGAATTTTATCTTACTTATAACCATAATGACCTGACAAATATATGTGAGAAGTTAAAAGAATGGGACAGTGAGGCAAACACAGACCAGTTTTATGCCTATATGAAATCAGGACTTGTTAACCAGAAGGTATATCCGTTTGTTGCCTATAACAGTATAGGCGATATTATTGCCTGTGCAGTATTGTCTGCCGCAGCCTCACCGATGTATATAGACAGTGTTTTATATATCCAGTGGGTATGGATTGATCCTCATTATCCGTCATTGTGGAAAAAGGGAATGAAGTTTTTATATGAGATATGCAGGCAGTTTGGAATAAAGAAAATGGTAGGCAATGTAAGAAGGTTGCCGGAAATATTTCAGAGAAAGTTTGGATTTGTTCAGACTGATGCAATCATAGAGAAAGAGGTGGTTTAAATGGCTTGTATGACACCAATAGGAACAACTGAAAGCGGTGCGACAATATATGGTTATCCCGACCAGCAGGAAGAAAAGAAAAAAAAGAAAAAAGGCGGTTACCAGACTTCAGACCAACAGCCGATACAACTTGAAAACCCTACCAACCAGTGGGCGATAGCACAAATGCAACAGCTTTTAGGTGGCAGTGGGAGTTGCGGCGGAAGTTGCGGCGGTAATGCTCCGCAGGTGAATTTACAGGGATTGGGTGCAGAAGGACAGCAGTTATTAGGGCAGGGCATGGGAATATTAGACCAACTGACAGGGCTTGCCAATGACCCGACTCAAAACCCTGCTTATTCGTCTGGATTGAGTGAAATACAAAAAACTTTATCAGGCGAGTATGACCCTTTAACTTCTCCTTATTATGAGGGGATAAGAAAAGAAGCGGACATAGCAACACAGAAATCAGCAGATGTATTGAGACACGGGCAGTCTACAAGGGGAACTCTTGCCTCTACTGTCGGGGCAAAAGCAGAAGGTGAAATGAGGGCAATAGCAGATGCCAAGACATTACAGACACTGGGAAGCCTTTACGAAAGTGAACGGGGTAGAATGACTAACGCTGTTTCACAGGCATTGGGATATGCACAGTATCAGCCTGATGTAGCAGGCAAGGCATTAAGCGGAACATCATTAATGAGTCCGCTTGCAAACTATGACACTGAAATAGCCAATCAGGAACAGCTTGCCAATGCCAATTTACAGGCAGGGCATTTAGCTACACAATTAGGCGGTTTGGGTGCTATGGCTAATTATGGAACTTATTATATGCCACAGCAGTATTACGAGCCTACAACTGCTGATTATATATTGGGCGGTGTTAGTGCTATTGGCGGATTAAAGTAAAGAAGGTGAACTTATGGCTAATATAATCCAGTTAGGAAGTCCTTTTGCAGCGGGGCAATCTCCTTATGACATATTTCAGGACAGAATGAGAACTGTAGCCGCTATTGTGGAAAACTACAAACAATGGCAGGAAAAGAAATGGGATACCGAATGGCAACAGGCTGCATTATCCGATATAGACAAGGCTAAAAACCAGCAGACCGATATTCTATTGCAAAACATCAATCCACCTGCTGACAAGATAGATGTTGAAGGTGCTACCCAGTTTGCCGATAAGGCTATGGGTATGCTTCAGCAGAAAGAGCTGATGACAGGTGGTCTTGAGCTTAAACAGCCCGATGAGGCGGGTATGGTGCAGAAGAAGGAAATCATGACAGGTGGACTGGAAAGCAAATCAATTGTTACTGCTACTGCTCCCATGAAAGAGGAAAAGCCCGAAACAGCCCAGAGTGGAACTGTATCAAAAACGATACCCGATATAAGTGAATTTAACGAACTGATGAAGTTTGTTCAGGACTTGCCCACTGGAGAGGTCAACTGGGATAATACTCTTTCTTTATTTGAGCAGAGATTGCAAAAGAAAAGGTCTTTAGGTGATGCTGCAACACAGTTTTTAAACCAGATATTAGGACAGGGAATCCCCGACCAGAGGGCAAGGTTTGAGAATGATTTTAATTTGTCAAAGAATATTATGCAGACACTTTATCCGGAAACGGAACAGCAACAGGAAACATTTGACCCTGAAGCGTTTTTACAGTCCAATCCCGATATGGAAATAACTGGATATAACTCCAATACCGGCGGTTATACCTTCAGCAGGAAACAGGAAATAGAGGGAAAACCACAGGTTGATATTAACGAGCTTGTTTCCACATTAGAGCAAAATGGAATGAAGTTATCAAGTGCCAATTACAGTCCGACTACAGGAAATTTAAGTTATAGCTTTACTGCTGAAAAAACCGATACAGGCACAGCCAAGGCAAGTTGGGAAGGCAATCTTGCCAAAGCACAGCAGTTTATACAGAGTAACCCCGATTATGAGATAACAGGGACTAACCCTGATTCGGGAAGCGTAACTATAAGCAAAATGAAACCTCAAGGGGAAGAGGGGACAAACAAAACCACTCCAACTTATTCTATTATTCAGTCTATAAATAAAGATTTATTAGACCCAACTAAAGATTATGACAGGGTATTAGCACAGGCTGGAGTTAAGTATGATTTATCTGACCCTAATATAAATTTTGTTACCAAAGATGAACGGGCTAAAAAGATATATGAGTTTGCCTTAACTGGTGATGAAAAGACTTATGGCATTAAAGATGGGGATATTGTTGACGAAGACGGATTTGTTGAAGATGAAGCAGAATATAACCTTCTTTATCAGGAATATGAAAAAGGGGCAAAAGAATATTATGAAGCGACTGGGCAGTTATTGCCTAAAGAATATCTATCTCCGGAAGAAGCGGGAAGGTTTATAACACTTACTCCGGGCAAAGGTTACAAAGGCGGATTGAAGCCTGTTAAGAATACGGAAAATATCCCCTGGAGCTGGGCAGGGAATATTAACAAAAGCAAAACCAACGCATTTATCCATGACGCACAGGCAAGCGGGTATACCCTTGCTGATTATGACATTGAAGAACTTAAAAAAGCAGGCGTAGATATAGAAAAAGCCAGACAGGCATTGGGGAATTAATATGGGATTATTCGATTTTGCCTTAAAAGAGAAAAAAGAAGAAGAAAAAGAGCAGTTAGGTTCTGGTTTTGGCGGTGGCTGGGGATTATCTGATTTAGTCAATGAGAAGAAAAAAAAGGAATTATCCCCTAATGTTACTTCAAATATAGGTGCTGGTGCTGGTAGTAAAACTGAAGGTAACACAGGTAAGTTTGATTTTGCCTTAAAAATACCAGATGTTGAAACCATTAAACAAAAAGAGCAGGCACTTGCCAAAGCAGAGGAAACCTTTTCTACACTCGATCAATCCATTGAAACCAATTATAAACGCTATCAGGAGTTGGGGCAACAATTAGATGATTTGGAAGTTGAATTACAGGAAGCCCCTGAAGAATTGAAATGGAACTTATCAATAAAATATGAGAAATTACGCACAGAACATAATAAATTGGTAGACCAGCTAAAAACCGAAACCGAACAGCAGAAGAAAGTTTATAAGGAATATAACACTATCAGGGATAATTACGAAAAGGATATTCAAAGATATAACAAAAAAGCAGAGGCACAGAATAAACTGGCACAGGAACAGCATCAGGATTATTTGGATACTTCACGATTACAGGGCAGTATGAAGCCAGGGGAAGAATTGCCTAAGACCCGTGAACAGGAGTTAAAGGAAAAGTTTACCTCTACTGATGATGCCAGTTACTGGGGCGGAACTTCTCAAGACCCTGAAAGATTAGCTGATACACCTTTCGGAACTCTTGCCAAAGCTATTGGAACTCAACGGGCAGTAGAAAAGATTTACCCCGAAGAAACAAAAGCATTAAAAGAATTCAGGGCTGATGTATATACAGAAGCATCAGAACAGGGAAAGAAACAGGTTAACAGTTATGATATTATAGCCACTATTCAGTCAAAACTTACAGGGAAACCTGCTGATGAAATCAGAAAAGGAATGAAGCCTACAAATACTTTAACCTCTTTTGTCAAGAAAAACCCCGAACTTACCGAAGCAGTTAATCTTTATCAGGCACTGGACAGCGTAGAGCCTGAAAATGCCTTTATGGATGCTATGGAAACAATCACATGGTCTGGTATGTTGGCTATGCTGGGCGGACAGAGTATTTCATTGTTATACAAAACTGCACCAAAGGTTATGGACGCTATCAAAACTAAAACCAATATAGCTACACCAGAGCAGTTCAGAGAAATAATGAGCAAAGCTACAAGTGTTAATCCTGACCCGAAAGCAGTTAAGGCATTTAAAGAAATCACTGCTGAACTAAACAAGGCTGGATTAAAGCCTATTGATGTTATTAGGGGCAAAATGAATGTTACCTATACCACTCCACGGTTTGCTATGGAAGGCGGAAAACTATATGGCGGACTTCCTGCTGATGAGATAGCAAAAATGATTGTTGAAACAGGCAAGGTTACTGCTGATGTTGTAAAAGGATTAGACCCTGTTCAAGTATCAAAAGTGACACAGCAGTTGTTAAATACTGCACCTGCTTTAGCAAGTGAGTTTTTAAAGGCAGTGGAAAAGCCTATAACTGAAACTGAAAAAGCAGAAGTTGCTGAAAAAAAATTAGAGGATAAGGAATTATGGGAAGTAACAAAAGATGAAATATCTCAATTAAAATTTAAAGATTTGAAGGGAAATAAAACACCTTTTTTAACAGAAGAACAACACAAAATAGCAATCCAGAAAGCCCTCAAAGAAGGCAAGCCAGTGCCAGAGGAAGTATTAAAGGATTATCCTGACTTGAGAAAAGAACCCACTGGCGTTGAAGCCAAGCGTGAAGCCATAGCTAAAGAGGAAGTATCACTCCCGCAGAAAGCACCTGAACCACCTATAAGTGAAGGGGAGAAGGGGGAGTTGATTGATAATACTTTAAAGAAAAACCTTAAACCTATTATCAATATTGAAGGTGGCAGGTGGGAAGGGAAAAATCAGGGAAGGTATGTAACTACAGATGGAGATATTTTATCAGTAAGAAAAATTGGTGGAGGTGTCGTAGGTCCACATGATACTGAATTAGAACGAATGGGTATTGATGTAAAAGATGCAGCGTCAACAGGTATATTAAGATTAAGACCAAATGTTGAAGGTGGAGAAAAGAAATTATATATAGAAAGCAAGATTATACCTAATCAGAAACAAATATCTTCTTTGGAAGAAACCTATCCTGATTACCGAATAATTTTTGAAATAACAAAACAAGGTGAGGGATATAATGCAAATCCAAACAAAACAATAGAAGTTGATTATGGAGAAGATTTAGGTAAGGTTATACGGGGGCAATTAGCCACCAAGCCAACTACCTCACAATCCTCGGAAGCTCCCAGAGTACCACAGAAGGAAACACAAAAGGTCATTTCAGAGGTTACAAAAGCACCTGAAGAACAATTAGCTACACCTGAACAGGTTCAGGAAGTTAAAACACTTGGTAAAGACAGAAAGCTTATCATTAAAACTAAACAGGGTAATATAAGTGATAACAGATTTAAACGATTAGCAAAAGCCATGACAGGCAAAACTAATCCAGAAAAAATGACACCTGATGAAATAGAAGAGTTTAAATATGCTATTGAACAGGTTGTTCAAAGACAGCCTTGGGAACCCCCTATTATTCCTGTATCAACTAAAATAGTACCTAAAGATTTCTTTGAAGATTTACAGTTTAAAGAACCTAATATCTTTAAATTTGTTACACCTAAAGAGCATCTTTTAAGAAGTATGGGAGTAGAGAGTTTAGTCAAAGACCTTACTGAAGCTAAAAAAGAAGCCTATTTAAAAGGGATAGATGCTAATAATTTTATAGATAATACTATTAAAGATATTAACAGGAAAGCACCTAAATTTGAGAAGATTAAAAAGAAAGTGTTTAACCAACCAACTGAAAGAGTTGCTAATTTCAGGGATTTATTGGACAAGTATGAAACAGCACCGGATTATTTAAACGATAAAGATAAAGAGATATTTAATAAATTGCGTAAGTTTACTAATGAAATGTTAAGCGATGTTAATGTAGTCCGTGAAAGATTAGGTCTTGATCCTATTAAAAAATTAAATGCCTATGTTCCTCATTTTCTTGATGAACTTGCAAAACAGATAGTTCAGAAAAAATATCCATTCCCTGAAGATGTTAAGTATTGGTTAGGCAGAAATATGCCTAAAAAAATATACAACCCGACTGAAATGGAAAGAAGGGTAAGTAAGGAATTAACTGATGTATTCAGCAAGGACTTGGGAAAACTTTTAAAAGTAATGTCAAGATATGATTTAAGGGATATATACCTATCACAGCCTTACAGCATATTAAGAGCAAAACTAAACGCATTAGGCGACAAAATACCTGCAAGTGTCAGAAAAGAAATTGATGATTATATCAGATATGACATATTTGAATATCCTGATGAATTAGATAATCTATTTAATAATTTAGTAAAAACACCAACGGAACTAATCAACTTCTTTTTAAGACCATTTGGAAGAATTGTAACCAATCCTGCTAAGGCAGTATCGGGAATAATGAGAAGGGGATTGATGGGCGGGGCTATTGCTGCAAGACCGAAACTTATTATTAGAAACTTATTTCAGAGATTACTGCTTATGGATTTATACCAGCCTAAATATTTCCTGAAAGCCCAGTTAATGCCTACTCCAAAAAGAATTAAAGATTTAATAGATAATTCTAAATTCTGGAAACTCTCTACTAAACAGGGGTTTGAGGATATACCAAAAGAAGGCTTCAGCATTGAAGAAAAAGCACTTGCACCTTATGGCTGGTCGCATAAAAGTAATGTAAGTGTATCTATGAAAACAGGGGCTTATTTTGCAGAGGAAATGGTTAAGTTATCGGAAAATCCCAACTCAAGGTTTTATAAGTATGCTGAAAAGTTTGCCAAAGAAAAAGGCGTTTCGTTAGATAAACTATTATGGAATAAAGATGATATTTTGCTTGAAGCAGAGGACGCAGGTGCTTATGCACAATGGTTATACTACGCAACAGGTATGCCACAAATTTACAGGGGACAGATAAAAAGACTTGCCTTTAGTTTACAAAGCTGGTCTTTGAATTATTTCTTTAAACACGTTCCAGAAATGATAACAAGAACATTCACAGGAAGAACATCAAGGGGAAAATTATTAAGACCGATTGACAGATTAAACGCTATTAAGGGTTTGGCAATAATTGCCGGTATTACTTATGGTTTAAAAGAATTAGGCGATTATGCTTATGATAAATATCTGTTACCTTGGGGAATAGCTTTAAATGCAAATATCGTTTCACCAGCAGGACAGGTATTTGGCGGGATAATAAATTATGTAACAGCATATAATGACTGGGAAAGGGTAAAGGCGGAAAAGCAGATTAAAGACGCATGGAAATTGTTTATTCCAGGATCGTTAGCTTATAAAGATTTTACCGACTGGCTTAACGGAAACAAGAGTTTAGATGAAAGTTTGTTTTATAAAGATTATAGAAGAATAAACGAAAAAGAATTAAATAAGACAACGAAGACTAAAAGAACAGGATCGAAAACTACAACAACTAAGAAGAAAAGGGCAACTAAATAGTTATTTCCGGTTGCCAAAATAATACATAGTTTCGGACATAAGGTAGATGAAGAATATTACAGCACAGGCAATTTTGATAGTCGTGGAAATATAAAATAAACCAAAATATTCGCCTGTCATATAGTCTTCACCATAACTTAATACTAAAACTATAAACGATACAAAGGCAATAAATTGAAAAAACTTTTTTAGATAAATCACAACAACCCTCCTATCGAATTAAGGAGCATAAAAATTGAATAACCAAACCGACAGCAGAAATGACAAGACCAAACTTGAGAGTCTGGCAAACTTTTTTGCAGTAGTTATTCATATTTGCCCCTTTATTGCCTTATACCATAAACAAGGTGCGTTGTCAACAGGAATAGCCGAAATATCTCAAAATACGCCCATATTTTAAAAATTTACTCAAACAAGGATAAATTATGGCAGATTATACAAAGACCGATAAAACAAGCTCTACTTATACGAAAGTGGATAAATCCAAAGGACAGGGCTGGTTCAAGTTGGGCTGGTTCTTTGACTGGTTTCAGGAAACATTTTTTTATCACAAAGTAGAGAAAACGGATAGTACTTATACAAAAGTGGATAAGGAGTGATGATATTGAAAAAAATATTATTGATTATTGCCTTAATATTTCTGATGGCTTTAAATGTATTTGCACAGACAGGGAGTTATACATCTCACGATATATTTTATCTTCCCTTATATGGTGCGTACGGGACAGATGAATATGACCAATACAATACCTATATGGAGATAGCAGACCAACTGATTTGGGATAATAAGACAGCTATTGAGGCAATAGAGGCGGATTATCTTGTAGCTGCTGACCTTACAGACTACTATACAAAACTTGAGATAGATGCCTTTGGTTATATTACCGACTTATCAGGCTTTGACACAGATGACCTTGTAGAAGGTTCAGTTAATAAATATTTCCCTGGATTTACAAGTTTGCTTGCTGATTATGGCTTTACTGATAATTCTACCGAATGGGATTTAGCTTACGGCTGGGGCGACCATGCAGCAGCAGGTTATTTGACTACTGTTGCCCTAAACGACATATCCGATGTCAACACTACAGGAGTTGCTGACGGAAAAATTATTAAATATGACATTGCCACAAGTAAATGGATTATAGCAGATGATGAGGATACCGGAACGACTTACACAGCAGGAACAGGACTTGACCTTACAGGAACAGTATTTTCCTTAGACGCTTCTGCTTTTGACCTTAACGATTTCCCCGCTGACCCTGATGCTGACCGTTACTTATTCTGGAATGATACCACTGGAGCTATAACTTGGGCTGAAGGTTCTGGAAGTGGAGTTACTACTTTTGTTGGGCTTACCGATACACCGTTAGCATATACAGGTTATGCAGGTTATTTTCCCAAAGTAAACGCAGGTGAAACTGCTCTGGAGTTTGCGGAACTTACCGAAAGCGATATTACAGATTTGGGAACTTACCTTACTTCAGAGTCTGACCCTGTATTTACAGCTTCAGATGTTTATTCTGTAACTACTGCTGATATAACTAACTGGGATACTGCTTACGGTTGGGGTGATTGGAGCGGGGAAGGTTTTATAACTGGCGTTGCTTGGGGCGATATAACTGGAACTTTAAGCAATCAGACTGACCTTAATACTGCTTTGGGAAATAAATTAGCTAATGTTTCTGAAGATACCACTCCAGAAGCTGGTGGAAATTTTGTTATGGGTGATTACAATATCACTGGCATAGGCAGGGCAAGTTTCACTCAAGAATTAGACAATGGCTCTAAAACTACTAACTTCACTATTGATTTTTCCACAGACCAAAAACAGAAGGTAACCTTAACCGCTAATACCATGACCTTAACTTTAGATACTACTTCTGTTGGTGTAGCTAATTATCTATTAAAAATTGTAAATGGCGGACTGGCTACCTTAACTTGGGCTGCTGAAACTGGAAGTGTTTACTGGCCAGGGGGAACTGAACCGACTTTGACATCAAGCGGAACTGATATTGTAACATTCTATTTTGACGGAACTGACTGGTATTGTATGGCTGGATTAGACTTTAAATAAGGAGATGATTATATGAAAAAACTGTTTATTATTCTAATGATTATTTTAATGCCCTTAGTGGCAATAGCACAGGACACAAAGGAAGTTATTACTGTTGACCCTACTGACGGCTTTGATGTGAAGGAAATCTTACAGGATATCCAAAATAAAAGTTTTGTTGACTCTGTTAATCAGGTTGAGCTTAAAGAAGTAAAAGCTGACGGCGGTAAGTGGTATCTGGCTAATGTCCGTGAAGTAAAAGATGACAACACAGCAGTCTATCGTAATATCCATTTTTACGTAGTTGATGAAGGGCTGGAAACGGAAAAAGCCTATTACAAAGATGAAATCCCAACAGAGATAACCAAAGGGGCAATAGACTTTACCGAAAAACTGACTGCCTATATCGAACAATCGGCTGACCTGTTAAGGCAAGTTCAGGTATTTGAGGACAAGCGATTTGCTATCGTGGAAAAGTTTATTTTAAACAAGACCACAGGGTTTTATGAGAAAAAGCAATACATAGCCAAAGAGGATATAAAAGGACTTATCACACTTACCTTGATTGAGGGATAACATGAATTTTAAACGATTACTAAAACCGATACTTGTAATATTAGCAATATTAATACTGACCTTATCTGTTAGTGCTGGTGATTTATTTGGCACTTATGACAAACGAATAAAGATAACCATAGACCACACCAAAATAGACGCTGACTTATCTTGGTTTCCTGTAACAGTGTTTTTAGGGAATTATGGAGATATTGATGTTGGGGCAGAGGCGATTGATAGAGTAGCTTATGTTAACATACGTAACTTCACTATTATTAACAAAGAAAATCCTGCAAACGCTTCTGGAAAAATAACATCTGTAGAGATTTATGCAGGAATAGATATGGAAGGGGTAATTGCTGCAACATTTTCTGCTGATGGAGATAATTTAACTGCTCGTGACAGCTATGAAATTGGAAGTGTTACAGCAGGAAGTAAACAGACTTTTACAGTTGATTTAGACGTAGAAGAAGGGGATTATTTAGGGGTTTATTGCACTGGCGGTAGTATTGAAAAGGACTCAGGAGGAGAATATTGGTACAAGAAAGGTAACCAAACAAATTGCACAAATGAAGGGTTTTCAACCACCAATGGAATTATTTCCCTCTACGCCACAGGCGTTATTCGTCAAGGTGGGGAAGTCTTCACCGAATTTGACGCAGATGAGGACTTTGACAGAATAGCCTTTACAAGCTCCGACGGAGTAACACAGTTATATGCAGATTGTGAATTATTTGATGTATCCGAAAATAAGGCAATCTATCATGTATCGAAAACAGGCTGGACTGTATCAAGTTCTACTGATACGGACATCTATCTATACTATGACAACACAGCAGACCACAACACAACCTACATCTCCAAAAGTGGCGGGACTGCTGCACAATCGGTATGGGATAGTAGTTTTAAGGCTGTGTATCACATGAATGACCCTGACCCAACAGGAACTGATGAATTAGATGATGGTTTTGAAGATAATAATTTAACTGAATACACAGCAGGTTCTGATGTGGCTACTGCTTCTGACCAAGCCAAAACAGGCACTTATTCGGCGAAGTTTGCTTCTGATGCAAGTACCGTATTAGCTGATGCAACACTTGTAAGAAATGTAGGCGGTACTACTAATTATTCAATAGTGGAGTTTGATGTACGAACTTCAAACGCTTATACAACAGGAAATTATCTTGTTCGTCAGCCTGGTTATGTTTTAAGGATATATAATAATAAATTTCAATATTACAATAACATTAGTTGGGTGGATTTACCCACTTCAACCGCTTGTTCTGTCAATACATGGTATCATGTGAAAGTTTATGTTGACGCAGTTAATGATATAGCTATGTACTGGATTAATGAAAATTATAAAGGTACTGTTACAAATTGTACAATAGCAGCTCATGACGGGATAAAAATAATAGGTGTTTATGGCGGAACATCTGCTAATACATGGATTGATAATCTTAAATACACCACCTACGACGCACCTGTTTATCGTGTAGCCGACTCCACCTCCAACGCCAATCACGGCACGAAAAAAGCCTCAAATGAACCCATAGAAGCCACAGGCAAGGTAGGGCAGGGGCAGGACTTTGACGGAAGTGATGATGGTATCTGTATAGGTTCTAATAATACCTTTGATACTCTTGGCGGTGATAATTATACTGTTGAGGCAATCTGCAAGGCAGACACATTGCCTTCAGAATCTGCAATAGCAATTATTGTTGATTTAGAGGGAAGAATAGCACGGATAGAGGCAAACGCTGCTGGAAGTACATGGAAATATTATTATTATGACGGCGGTGGCTATCAGCTTGTAACCAATAACACAAATTATACGACAGGGCAGTACGTGTATCTGGCAGGCGGCTGGGATAAGGCGAATACTGATATGTATTTTTATGTAGACGGAGGCAATGTCCAGACAGCAAATGAAACAGGAGACCCCGATGTATCACAGGACAGGGCTAATTATCTTGGAAGAGATTTTAATTCGGCAACATCCATTTTTGACGGGATAATAGATGAGGTACGTCTATCCGCAACCCTTCGTTCCGCAGCATGGATTGCCGCAACCTATGATTCCCTTTGGGATACGCTGTTAACCTATGGAAGTGAGGAAACTTCACCTACTGGGGAAACCACGAATGTTTTATTTATCTTTAGTAATGTTTGAGTAAAGGAGTTTTTTATGGAATTATGGCAGCTGATAGGAATATTTATATTTTTTATAACAGCAGGATTTCTTATAGGGGGCTGTACCAGAAAGTCCAAACCAGACCCAGACCCTGAACCAGAGCCTGACCCTGACAAGCCGAAGTGGGATATATTCTATCCTTTTGGGGCAACATTTCCGACCTTTGACTTCCAGAAGAATAACTGGCAGATAAGGAACTTCAACAGCTCAAGGTGGCTTGACTATGAGAACAAAATAATCAATTTTATGATTGACGAGGACAGGAAAGACATCTTTGATGAACTGACATTAGCAAAGTTGCTGACTCATAAGGAAAATGGGAAATGGTTTTTCACATGGACAAGCGATTTGGAAGTATTTAACACAGCTGATTACTGGGCGCCGCCTGATGAGTATGTCATAGACAAACATGGTTTAGGGGATTGTGATGACTTTGCAGGCTTCCATTGTGATTACTTATACAGGCTTTCTCAATACTGGCTTGTCTGGTGGATAGAGGTCTACTGGAAACGCAAATACTGGAATGATGTCAGTAATTCGTATCAGTGGAAAAATCTAGGGCATGCTATCACAATCTTAAAACGAAGCCCTGAAAGTAACTGGAAGTGTTTCAGCAACAACTCATTTCTGGGAATGACTAACGGCTTTGATACATTCGAGGAAATCATATACAAGTTTGTACCTTTGAATGTGCCAAGTCAGGCTGATAATTACAAGCTGATTAAAGTGGTAGCAAGAGAACCTGTAACGGGGAAATTATTATTTGAATGGAGAAGTTAATATATGAGGAGTGATTATTATGAGCTTACTGGCAAGAGTGATTATATTTATCGTTATTTGCTTACTGGCTTTGTGTGTTGGAATATCTATCAGATTGGATAATGATGTTATAGACTGCAAGGGCGGGATATGCCCGCCTCCACAGGAGTATCGAGATGAATAATCTGTTAATAGCAATGGTGGTTTATTTTGGGATTATGTTATTGGGGATAATACTGCATTTTTAGGAAGGGTGATGACTATGGATTTAACAGGACTTACAGGAGAAGTGATTTACAAATACGGCACTTATATATTTATATTCTGGATTGCAACATTCTTGGTGCGTAAGATGTGGGATTTGTTCGAGGGAAGGTTAAAGGATATTGATAATAATGTTACAGAAAACAAAAGGCTCAATAAGGATATAACGGTAATACAGGCTCAAATATCGGATAAATTAATCCAGATATCAAAAAAGCTGGTAGACCATGATGAATGCAGTAAGGACACATGGAAAGAAGTTTTTGCTATGTTCAGGCAGTTGACGGAGTTTTTTAACGGTTCTAATCCTAAAATTGCAGAAATGCAGAAAGAAATTGACAAGCTGAAAGATAATGTCCAAAAAAAGGCATAAACTTTTATTATAACATAAATTATCTTGACAAGTAAAATAAAATTTGCTATTATAAAAAGGTAGTGGAGGACTTTGAAAAACGAATACGGAGATAAGTATAAAAAGTAAATTAATAGCGTGCCTAAAGGTCGATACCTTGGGGACGCTTTTTTTTGTTTAAAAAAGGGGCAAATAAATGTACCTAACACGAAACTTTAAATTATCCGAGTTCCAATGCCCGTGCTGTGGCAAGTCTAACATCTCACTTGAGCTTGTCGAAAAGCTACAGCAACTGCGTGACAGATATGGCGAACCGATATTTATCACAAGCGGAGTAAGGTGTGCTGAATATAACAGGCGTGTCGGTGGCTACTGGGACAGTCCGCACCTGAAGGGGCTGGCGGTGGATATAGTAGCGAGGATCAATCCTGTTACTATGGCATATCTGGCAGATGAGCTGGGGTGCTTTCGTATAGGGATATATGACCACCATACACATCTGGATATAGTCAAGCCATACCCGTCAAAGTATTGGCTTGTTAAGGGCGGGAATGAGCCTGTTTATTCGGGGAATGAAACAGATTTGAATAAGTTTTTGAGGGGGAAGATATGAACGGATTATTTACCTATGATGAAAAAACAGAGATTATGCTTAACTATGAAAATAATAGACGGAGTTTATTACTTACGGCTATGTCGGGAGATGAAAAACATTATAACAAGCTAAAGAAAAAACTAGAGGATTTATATGGGGAAAAATATGCTTGTTTTTCTACTGTTCAATTAAGATTACAGGGGAAAAAATAATTTACATGATTTTTTAAAGGAAAGGAGGTGATTAAATGAATAAGATATTAGAGATTTTAGGGTTACTGACAGGGCTTATTCCGTTGGTGTTGACCTTAATTAAGCAATTTGAAACTCCAGGGTTCGGGGCTGAAAAAAGACAGGCAGTATTAGATGTAATCGGGGCAATTCATACACAGCTTAATATTACCGTAATAGCCAAAGAGAAATTGCTTTCCATAGCAGGTAGTGTCATTGATATAGCAGTGAGCTTCTTTAACCTGATAGGGATATTTAAGCATAATGAAAACCCTACATAAGCGATATAACCTTTAAGCCTGAAACATGGACAGAGAAGTTTATTTTAGTGCCGTTATGGACTAAAGTGTTTCAAAAACTGGGGTTATATGATGAGGATTATCATGAGAAATACAGGAAGTATATTAGGGAAAAACGATACAGCATATACATAGAAAAGGTTACAGCTGATATACAACAAAAGCTGAACAGTAAGACTAAAAAGCAGATAGAAAAGCTGATTAAGGAAACATTTCCAGAGCCAGAGTATAAGATTATATATCCAAAGTAGATAAAGTAACCTGCGAATAAGCAGGCCTCCAAGCAGTAGGGTTTTTGCCAAGCCTATTGGATTTTTCTCTACTGCAAACCAATGCCCCCGAGATACCTCCTAATCGGGGGCATATTAAGAAAGGGAAGGTGATTATTTGGGCAATAAAAGGAATCAAAGACCGAGACCGCAATGCCCTGTGTGTGGCGGGTACAATACAAAGTATAAAATACGAAGGAAAAACGGAAAATATAAAATATATTGCAAAGACTGTAAAGTGTACAGAGATGTAAAACTGACTGCTGATAATACAAAGGTTATTAATATCAACAAAAAGGCTAAAAAGTATCAAGCTCAAAAACCTGATAATTACAAGAATCAATATAATACCTGTATAAAACTGCTGAAAATTGGACCGCAATCAATAGAAAATATAAGCAACAAAACAGGGCTATTGCCTTATCAGGTGCGTAATATTATAGAAGAATTAAAGCAAGATAAATATAACATCTACAGCAACAATAATGACAGTTATGAATTATCTTATCATACCGTTCCTGGTGGTGTTAAACGTCTTAATCCGGATTATTGGAAAGGCGACTGGATTAGATTTGGTTTAATAGGGGATACCCACTTATGCAGTAAATTCGAGAGATTAGATGTCTTAAACTGCTTATACGATATTTTTGCAGATGAGGGTATCCCGATAGTTTTACATGCCGGAAACATGGTAGACGGCGAATGTAATTTAAACAAATTTGAAGTCCATACAGTTGGGTTGACTGCTCAAGTTGATTATCTTCTTAAAGAATATCCCCAAAGAGACGGAATTTTAACCAAGTTTATTACTGCTGATGAACATGAAGGCTGGTATGCCAAGAGAGAAAGAATCAACATGGGCGAATATATTGAAATGAAAGCAAAATTGGCCGGAAGGGACGATCTTGAATATATTGGACACATTGAAGCTGACATAAGGTTTAAAGGAATTGAAAGCGGTGAAAGCTGGATAAGAATTATGCATCCAGGGGGCGGTACTGCTTATGCTTTTTCTTATACCCCGCAGAAGATTGTAGAGAGCTTCCAGGGTGGAGACAAGCCGAGAATACTTATACTGGGGCATTTTCACAAACTGGAATGGTGTTATCCGAGAGAGGTTCATTCATATCAGATAGGTTGCACACAGGATCAAACAGGGTGGATGCGGAAAAAGAAGATACAGGCCATGCTGGGTGGAATGATCCTGGAGTTTAAGCTGGCCAAAGACGGAACGATTAACAGGGTACGACATGAAACAATAACTTTTTTCGATAAGAAGTTTTATATCGGAAAGAAAAAATATTGGGTGGAGTAGAATTATGTATAAACGAGTTTATGTAGCAGGAAGCTACAGCTCTGATAATGTTATTCAAGTATTTAAAAACATGCAAAGGGGTATTAAGGTTTCTGCAAGGTTACTGAAAAAAGGGTATATTCCCTTTTGCCCGTGGCTGGATTATCATTTTTTCTTTCACGAGGATATTAGCTTAAAGGAAATCCAGGATTATTCGTTAGGCTGGTTAGTGGTTAGCGATTGTGTCTATGTTTTGGAAAATAGCGAAAATTCTAAAGGGACGCAAAATGAAATAAGGGTTGCCAATGAAAGAGGCATACCTGTTTTGTATGAGGGAATAGATGAACTATAAAATAAAGGACAGCGGTAAAAGACAGGAATACCCGACAGGGGCAGTAAGGGACACATCAGAGGATAAAATAAGGTGGGATTTATTGCCCGTAGAGGCACTTAAAAGGGTTGCTATCCATTACACCAACGGGGCTAAAAAATATGCACCAAATAACTGGAAAAGAGGCATACCGACAGACAGGTTTATCGAAAGTGCTATGCGTCATTTTATGCAGTGGCGTTTGGGTGAAAGGGACGAGGATCATTTATCAGCAGTGATTTTTAATATACTGGGGATAATTTATAATGAGGAAGTTGAAAAAGCAAAAACGCTTGATGATTTAGCAAAAGTAGCTGAAGCCTGTTATAGAGATAAGATAAATCTGTAGTATAACTATACCTCATTTGTAGTATTAATTGACAACAGATAAAAAGGCTTACAGATTAGCCAATGTGTATACAATAATAGCCAGTTGGTTGACTTAAACAGAATAAGCTATTGTAAGTCAAGGAAAACGAACTTGTAAGAAATATTGATGAGTTGATAGGAAGGTGTCCAATTAATGGGGCATTAAAGGAGCGCTAAAGGGGCGATAAATACTCACAATACTACCCATGATACTACCCAGAAAATGGAATTATCGTGTATCAAAATGAGAACTTACCAGTCAGTTGTTTCCAAAATGGAACTAACTGGAATTACCAGATAGTTGACAAACCAACGGCAGATGTCAACTTTGCCGTGTAATTGTAACAATATAGTGTAATTCTCATGGAAGGGGAATTAGTGAATAATGTCCACTATTTAGTGAACATTTGTAGGCTGTGAACTTACTTTTACGACATAAAAGGTAGATGTTGGGTTAGTCAATAATCCACCAGTGCGACGCAGAGTTACAAGGTCGCATTAGTAGACTTTTATAGAGGACAAAAAGGGGTAAAAGTATCCTTGTAAAGAGGACAAATTATCGGCAAGTCTGGTTCAAGTCAGGATAAAGCAGATGTGATAACATCACCTTGCCGAGAACTGCCCTGCTTATTAGACCCATGTGGCATGGTGGGGCAGGTTGCACTAAAGCCTTCCAATCCCATCGAATTCGATGGGATTAGCTGAAGGCGAAATAGCCCTCGTTACGGCGGGGGCTTCTTTTTTAAAAAGTTTTTTAAAATATTTATAAAATTTTCTTTAAAATATCATAATTTATTTGACAAGACTTTAAATATATGGTATATTTTTTATAACCAAGGAAGGAGAAGGTTATGAAT
>JAAYDB010000159.1 GCA_012729475.1 Bacteroidota bacterium | reverse complement strand
TTTGAAAACTAAAGACCCTGTAATGAAAAGAAAACTCCTTTTTCCGGTTGTCTTTTTGTTTCTCTGCTGCGGAGTTTCTTCCTGTGAAGGTGAATTTTGCAAGATATGCTCACAGGTCACCGTTGATAAGTCAACAGGTGACAGAACTTTAATTGTATCAGAAGTAGAATACTGTGGTGCTGAACTCTTTGCTATTGAAGCATGTCCTCCCATAAATACAGACAACACTTCAACTCAATGGGTATGCCGCTGATCATAAGAAATTTCTCAGGTTTTATACCTGTGGTACAATAAATATTATTTTTAAGAGTACATAAATTAAGGGATTAGCCCCTAATTAAACGAAGAAAGGAAAAAAGTTGATTTTTAGTTTAAAACCTGTTGATAAAATGTTAATAATTGCAGGGGCTTCAGGTCCTTCTGTCGGCTACTTATAGTAATTTTATACAAGTATAAGTTGACATTAAAATGACGCTGAATTACAATGACATACAACTCCCCGGAAAGAATATTCTCATAGTTGAGGACGATATTCCTTCCATAAAGTATTATGAAACTCTTCTGAAAAGTACGGGAGCTAATGTTACTGTATTCCGTAACGGGAAAGATTTTGTTGATTTTATCACCCATAATTCCGGAAAGATCGATTTGGTTTTTATGGATTTTCTAGTACCTCTTGTCAATGGTATAGAATGTATAAGGATATTACGTAAAGACAGAAAAAAAGTCCCTGTTTTAATGATCACCGCCTATGCCTCGGAGCAGAGCAAGACAGAATCATTTCTTGCCGGTTGCAATGAGTATATTCTCAAGCCCATATACCCTGAAAAAATTGTAGAAATGCTTGAGAAATATCTTATTCCTCAACGTTCTGCCACTGCTGTTTAATGATCCTTCTCCTCAATTTGTCTGTTCCGGCAACCTGCTGTTCAGATACATCCTGTAAAAAGATTCCAGTTTGCTGTCTATTTCTGCTGCAAGTTTTTCTTCTCCATTTTCCAGACAGGCTGTTGTTATTCTTGTAGTATACTGAAGTGCAGTTTCTATCTCATACCTGGCGGAGTTTATAATATACGGAGTCTGGCTCAGATAATAATCCAGATGTGACAGAATATGTTCACTGTATTTTTTTGTCAGCCCAACAGCTTTCTCATTATCTCCGGCCAGAAAATAAGCCTCAACAAGATCAGGGATAAAGGGATCATAATCAACATTCTCAACAGGCAATACCTCCATACAATAATCCAGCACCTCAATGGCTTTCTCCCTGTTCCCTTCTGCTGCCAGCTGTTTTGCAAGCCTGGCATAATTTAGTCTGGCCTTTAGAACAGTGAGAGTGCGGTTATGGTAATAATCAATATATACACTGGTATCATTTGCTCCTCCCCATACAAACTTATTCATCATATTTTCATACAGAACATCTGTTTTTATCCCACCATAATCCAACCAGTTTTTATTTTCGTATTTCACAGGAACAAGACGGTATGCAAAACCCTCAAGCTGAAAATATTCCTCCAGACCGAAAGCATCATTATGATAACCGGAAACAAAATATATTGGTCTTTCCCAGTTATTATGGGCCAATATATCAAGTACAATAAGCTGGCTTTTGAGTATTGAATTTCCCCTGAGAGTGATATCAATATAAGGAACAATCCTTGCAGAATCCTCCCTGCTGACAGTCCCCGATTCAATGACTCTGGCAGCATCAACAGGTATTCTTATTGTTCTGGAAGGTATAATATCCAGTATTTCATTAGCCGAAACCTGTACTTTTGTTGCTATATTTTCACTATTGACCCAGTCGATTACTGTATTTATGTCGACGGGGTCTTTTGTCTTTTCGACAATAAAAACCTGATTATTTATACCGTCGTAATACTTTTTTACAGGAAGAGTAACAGGCAGGGGATCTGATTCATAGACTTTCTTTTTCATTTGTTCTATATACCAGTCGGTATTAAGAAGCATCAAATTGCACACCCGTAGGTCAGTACGTTTCTCTTCCACTTCCTGGGCATACCACAGAGGGAATGTATCATTATCCCCGTTTGTAAATAGAATTGCTCCGGGAGCACATGATTCAAGATAGTTAAAGGCTACATCTCTCGCCAGATAACGCCCTGATCTGTCGTGATCATCCCAGTTCTCCTTACCCATTAACAGTGGAACAGCCAGGAAACACAGGAGAAAAGACAAAGGTGCTGCCGCTTTCTCTCCTGTGATACGGGAAAGTCCCCTGCACACAGCCAATACTCCAAGCCCTATCCACACTGCATAGAAATAAAATGAGCCTGCATAAGCATAATCCCTTTCTCTGGGTTGATTAGGATACTGATTGAGGTAAAACACAATGGCGATTCCAGTCATGATGAAAAGCAACATTATGTTAAACCATCTTCTGGTATCGGTATTAAGATGGAAAAACAGACCAGTTATTCCAAGAAGAAAAGGAAGAAGATAATACGTATTCCTGGAAGGATGATTTTTTATATCAGAAGGCATGTCGGATGTTCCGACCCTTGATTCATCAAGCATCTTTATACCCGTTATCCAGTTACCGTTTATTGCACCTCCTGTACCCTGTGTATCATTCTGCCTGCCGGAGAAATTCCACATGAAATATCTGAAATACATATACCCAAACTGATAAGAAAACATAAATTTCAGATTCTCACTGAAACGGGGTTTTCTTACTATCTTTTTCTCCCCTGACTGATCAGTAACCTGAAGGGGGATACCTTTTGTCCCTCCCCAGGCACGGTAAACCTCTGCATGATCGTCACTCTGATTGCTCCACATGCGCGGGAAAAGAGTCATGAATCTGTCATCATACTCACGCTCAAGCTGACGATGTGTAATTATATATTTCTCCTTTTCCTCATCAAGTACATACACCGGTTTCCCATCCTTGTAATCCAGTACCGGAGCATTATAATAAGCCCCGTGTATCAATGGCCTCTGTCCGTACTGTTCCCTGTTAAGATAATACAAAAGACTAAAAGGATCCCTGGGATTGTTTTCATTCAAAGGAGGATTGGCAGAAGATCTTATAACAATTACTGCAGTGGATGAATAACCTATAAGGATAACTGTAACGGCAGTAAGCATGGTATTATACAGTACACGGTCTTTTCGGGCAAGATACCATACGATCAGCGCAACAGACAGTAATACTAGTATATTGATGAAAACAGAACCCGATACGACCCATATACCTGTAAGAAAAAGAGCAGCAATACCTGCCATGATGTTTTTTGGTTTTGCCACTGTTTTCATTGACAGCTTAATAGCTGTTATAAACAACAGGGCCATAAGAACAACATGGAATATCATTCCGGCATTATGCGGCAGCTTAAGGGTGTTAACAAAGAAGAGATCGAAACGACTTGATATTCTGACCAATCCCGGTATCAGTCCCCAAATAAGAAGCGCCAGCAGAACAAATGATAGTATAAGACACAGAATAAAACTCTTCCAGGAAAATTCGTGTTTCCTGAAATAATAAACAAGAACAATTGCAGGCAGGGCTAAGAGATTAAGCAGATGGACCCCTATAGACAGTCCCATGAGAAAGGCTATCAATATTATCCATCTGTCGGCATGTTTTTCTCCGGCTACATCTTCCCATTTCAGTATTGCCCAGAAAACTGCGGCAGTAAATAATGAAGAAGTTGCATACACTTCTCCTTCCACGGCAGAAAACCAGAAAGAATCAGAGAAAGTATAGGCCAGAGCTCCAACGACTCCGGCTCCCATAATAGCTATTATCACAGGTAATGTTAATTGTTTCTCCTCTTTCACCAGTATTTTCCTTGCAAGATGGGTAATTGTCCAGAAGAGAAATAATATAGTGAAGGCACTTGCCAGGGCTGAAAGAGAATTGACCATTGCTGCAACATATTCCTGATTACCTCCGGCGAAAAGAGAAAAGATCCTGCCCAATATCATGAATACGGGACTGCCTGGAGGATGTCCTATTTCAAGCTTGTATGCGGAAGCAATGAACTCACCGCAATCCCATAAACTGGCTGTGGGCTCAATAGTCAAAAGATAAGTCAGGGCAGCTACTGCAAATATCCCCCAGCCGGTAATATTGTTTATTAATCTGTAACGTTTCATACGTGTAAAATTTTCTTCACTCTGTAACCGCTTCAAACTTACATGGATTAAACTATCAGTGCCTTTTGTAAGTTTCTATTACTCATGTATGTTTCAGCCTGTTTCAATTCTCCTGATGGAACAAGTCATCAGATCAGATGACTAAAGTACTTAATTTTTTCTTACCATTGTCTCAATCATATAACTCACATTATTTGTTATTTTTATGCAGTATTACAAAGAATGAGAATCCGTAGTATCATATATATATTTTTCTTCCTGTTGTTTGCTTTACCTGTATCAGGGCAGTATTATGAAACAGGGCAGGATCCTGCATCATTAAGATGGCTTCAGATAAAAACAGACAGGTTCAGGGTAATATATCCTGAGACTTATGGAATAAACGGTATTGAATTTGCGCGGTCACTGGATAAAGCTTATAATGATCTGACCCGTATTTTCCCGGAGAAGAGATTCCGGATCCCTGTAATTATTCACAACCATACAACACAGTCGAACGGATATGTTGCCTGGGCTCCAAAGCGGATGGAGATATACCCCACTCCTGAACAAAACACCATTCCTCTTGACAATAACAGGCAACTTGCCTTGCATGAACTTACCCATGTCATGCAGATGGAAGCCCTTAATACCGGATTCTCGAAAGCAATGTCATTATTTTTCGGGCAACAGTTTCCCGGAGCTATGGCAGCTTTTCTTCCTCTATGGTATCTTGAGGGAGATGCTGTTTTTGCCGAATCAGCTCTCACTGAATCGGGGCGAGGACGAAGTGCTTCCTTCCAGAAACAACTCAAGGCTATTTCGGTGGAAAACAACAGCATGTACAAATATGACAAACTGGTAAATGGCTCTTTCAGACATTATGTTCCCGATTATTATCAGACAGGCTCGCAGGCAGTGACTCTGGCTCATCTTAAATACGGCTTATCTACCTGGAATAAAGTACTTAAGACAACAGCCGATCTTCCTTTTCTTATTGATCCTGTAAATATCAGCCTGTTAAGGAATACCGGACAGACAAAAAAGAAACTTTTTAAAGAAACCTTTGACACTCTCCGGCTGTTATGGAACGAAGAAGTAAGAAGCTCGGGAGCACAACCTTTCGAACCTCTGAATGTGCGGACAAAGAAGCAGTATATCAGTTATTTTTCTCCGGTTTTTATCTCCGATACTACCATAGCAGCCATCAGAACCTCTATGGCTGATCCTCCCCGTTTCGTTCTGATCAATACTTCCGACCGGTCAGAAAAAAAAATACATGTCCCGGGTAACATCTACCCCTTGTTTATTTCGGCTGCAAAATCATTGCTTGTATGGGTTGAGACACAGTTTGACCCCAGATGGGACAACAGGAATTATTCTGTCATAAAGATGATGGATGTGCGTGACGGAACGGTACAACAATTAACATGGAAGTCCAGGTACATGGCAGCTTCCCTTTCACCTGATGGCAGGACAATAGCTGCTGTTGAAAACAGTGCCGGCAACATTACAAAACTTGTTTTTATTGATGTCCAGAGCAGTAAAATAACAGGCACTTTCACCACGCCCGGTAATATGCATCTTCAACGTCCCCAATGGTCAGACGATGGTTCAGAGATCACTTTTATTTCTCTTACAAAGGAAGGAGAAGGAATATGTTCCTTCAGTATCTCACGGCAGAGATGGGAAAACCTCATTGATAATAGCCCGACTGATTATCAGTCGTCATTTCTTCGAAATGATTCATTGTTTTTTGTAAGTTCGGCATCCGGTACAGAGAATATCTATGTTCAATCACCTGACGGGAAAGTTTCAGGTATCACAAATTCACAGTTCGGAGCTATTGATCCTTTTGTTCATAAAGGAAGAATACTATTTTGTGATTATACTGCTTCAGGTAATAATATTTGTTCTGTAAGTATGGATAATACCTATCCCTGGGATACTATAGTTAACAAGGGCTCAGCATCTCTTGTAACAAAGGTCAGTATACCCGAAAAGAATAATGTCACCGGGCATCCTGAAAAAATATACACTCCCCGGCCATACCATAAATGGCAGCATCTCTTCGGATTCCACAGCTGGATGCCTTTCTATGCCGATATAGAAGAAGTAAAAGCTGACCCGGCTTCAATCAGACCAGGATTTACTTTATTCAGCCAAAATCATTTAAGTACTTTAATAAGCTCTCTGGGATATGAATACACTGACGGAAGACATAAATTTCATTCCCGGATAAAATGGCAGGGATGGTATCCTGTGTTAGAATCAGGTATCCATTATGGTCATGAAAATAATGTCTTCAGAACACAATCGGGAGAAGATCTTGCTGATCCCATCAGTATAAATCCCGGTCTGGTCTTTTCAAATACCCTGTCTGTTCCTCTTACTTTTTCAACAGGCCGCTTTTATCAGTATTTACGCCCTTCACTATCTGCTAATTACCAGAACAGATATATATTATATGTCAAAGATGATACTGTGTATGATTACGGTCAGACTGAAATAGCGGCCAGATTTTATTTTGCCAATTACCATAGATCTTCTGTCCGCGACATCTACCCCAGAATAGCTCATATTTTTGACTTCAATTATTCTTTTTTCCCTTTCGACAGAGATATTTACGGTTCTTCCTTAACACTCCGGACAGCTCTTTATTTTCCCGGTATACTTAAAAACAACGGAATAAGACTTGGTTATGAAGCTGATAAACAGTATGTGGAACAGGTTACAATGTGGAACAGGATTAATTTACCCCGCGGGTACAAGGATCAGGTATCAGAAGAACTTCATGTCTTGTCGGCCGATTATGTTATGCCTCTTGTTTACCCCGATATTAACCTTCTCAGTTTATTCTATCTTACCAGGATACGAACAGGTTTCTTTTACGATCATGCCATTGGAAAAGGCAACTATTATTTCAGGAGAAATGAAATGGGTTCACTTGTAGTCAGCGACTATCGTGAATCCCGCGAAACATTTAATTCCCTGGGCATTGAGCTGATGGCAGATTTTTATGTTCTGCGCCTGCCTTATATGATTTCTGCAGGTATACGCTCATCGTGGAAACAGGATGAAAGATCTCCTGTTATTGAATTTCTTTTCAATATGGATATTTTTGGGATGAATATCGGAAGATCCCGTTTATAAAAATATCTCAGATATCAACTGAATGTGCCGTAGTTTTTATCAGATCCCAGGCTTTTGAGACATGATCTAAAGTGACATTTGTTTGTCCGGTTACCATTCTGAGAGTATATTTTCCGTTAAGCACTGTATGTGACAAGTAAATTTTCCCGCTATCGTTCAATAAATGGTTGAGTTTTTCATTTATGGTGTTAAGTTTTTTCTCATCAAGTCCTGACGGAATATATCTGAAGCAGACAACATTTATCACTACGGGAGCCAGAATTTCAAAATCAGGTTCTTTCCGTATCATTTTCTCGAGTTCCGAAGCATATCTGATATGGTTTCTTATCTTATTCTGAAGTTCTTCAGTTCCGTACGATCTGATCACACTCCACAGTTTAAGTGCTCTGAACCTTCTGCCCAGAGGTATTCCCCAGTCGCGATAGTCATTTACCTCACCTCTGGTCCTCGTCTTAAGATATTCAGGCAATATTTCGAATGTTCTTATGAGAGTATCTGCATCCCTGATGAAAAAAGCAGAACAGTCAAAATTGGTGAACAACCATTTATGCGGGTTGAAAAGGAAGCTGTCGACATATTCCTTTCCCTCTATCATCCACTGGAGTTCGGGAAGTATCAGTGCATTACCTGCCATAGCAGCATCAACATGAAGCCATATATTGTTTTTCCTGCATATTTGGCCTATCTCTTTCAGGGGATCGATGGCCGTTGTTCCGGTTGTACCTATGGTTGCAATAACGCAGCAAGGGATATAACCCTTCTTTTTATCTTCCTCAACAGCCTGGGCAAGCTTTTGGGGATCCATTGAGAAATCCTCTTTCACTGCTACTTTAACCAGATTGTCTTTTCCAATACCACTTATTCCTATCCCTTTTTCGACGGATGAATGTGTTTGTTCCGATGCATAAACCCTCAGTTTTGCGGTCGAATAATAACCCTTATTATTTATTTCAAAGTTGCTGGTTTTTTCTCTTGCAGTAATGATAGCAGCCAAGGTGGCTGTTGATGCAGAGTCCTGTATTACTCCCTCAAAATCAGCAGGAAGGCCGATCATATCTCTCAGCCAAATCATCATTTTTTCTTCAAGTTCGGCAGCAGCGGGAGATGTTTCCCAATTCATACACTGGGCTCCCAGGGTAGCTATTATCATTTCTGCCAGTACTGAAGGAGGACTTGAGTTAGAGGGGAAATATGCAAAGAAATTCGGGCTTTGCCAGTGTGTTATACCCGGAATAATTATTTCTTCCAGATCCTGTACAAGATTACTGAAAAGTTCTCCTTTTGATGGAGGCTGATCAGGTAATTTAGAAAATATTTCCCCGGGTCTGACCTGTGATTTTACCGGATAATCTTCAACATTCTCCAGATAGCCGGCCATCCAGTCGACAAGATCATGGGCATTTTTACGAAACTCTTCAATTGTCATATCTGATCAGTTTTCTATGACTGATTCAGCAAGCAGGATTATTTTATTCTGCTTTACTTCAATCACTCCCTCTTCGATGTCGAATCTGATCTCTTTATTTTCCTGATCAACAATGATTACAGGTCCCTTCACCAAAGTGGAAATAATTGGTGCATGGTCTTTAAGTACCTGGAAGGAACCCTTTTTCCCCGGGATTCTGATCGATCTGATATCTCCCTGATATATCTTTTTGTCAGGAGTAATGATCTCTATTTTCACAAGAATTTAATTATTATTTCATTTGCCGAATGGAACTTATATGAACCAAATAATCATTTACCTTTGTGAGTTGCTACTCATGTAAGTTACATCCGGTTAATTAATCATTTTGATTGCGCAAGGATCTTTTCACCTTTTTCTATAGCGTCTTCAATAGTACCAACGAGCATAAAGGCTGCTTCAGGATACTTATCAACTTCTCCGTCCATTATCATATTGAAACCTTTTATTGTATCTTCAATAGATACGAGAGCTCCTTTTATTCCTGTGAATTGTTCTGCCACGTGGAAAGGTTGTGAAAGGAATCTTTGTACTCTTCTGGCCCTGTGTACTACCAGTTTATCTTCCTCTGACAATTCGTCCATTCCGAGAATAGCTATAATATCCTGGAGTTCGTTATATCTCTGGAGAAGTTCTTTTACATTCTGTGCGCATTTATAATGTTCTTCTCCCACTATTTCGGAAGAAAGTATCCTGGAAGACGAATCGAGAGGATCCACTGCAGGGTAAATACCCAGTTCCGATATTTTTCTTGAGAGAACTGTAGTGGCATCAAGGTGTGCGAAAGTTGTTGCGGGAGCCGGGTCAGTCAGGTCGTCTGCAGGTACATAAACAGCCTGGACAGAAGTGATAGAACCATGTTTTGTTGAGGTGATACGTTCCTGCATTATACCCATCTCTGTTGCCAGAGTAGGCTGGTATCCCACAGCTGATGGCATACGGCCCAGCAGAGCTGATACTTCGGATCCGGCCTGTGTAAAACGGAACACGTTATCCATAAAGAAAAGTATATCTCTTCCTCCGCTTTTCCCGTCCCCGTCTCTGAAGTGTTCTGCTACGGAGAGACCTGACAAAGCCACTCTTGCCCTGGCCCCGGGAGGCTCATTCATCTGACCGAAGACGAGAGCCAGTTTGGATTCTTTCAGGGCTTCCTTATCTATTTTTGAAAGATCCCATCCTCCACATTCCATGCTGTCAAGGAACTCTTTCCCATAGGATATAACACCTGCTTCAAGCATCTCTCTCAAAAGGTCATTACCTTCTCTTGTTCTCTCTCCCACACCGGCAAAAACAGATAAACCGGAATATGCTTTTGCAATGTTGTTAATAAGTTCAAGTATAACTACTGTCTTACCTACCCCGGCTCCTCCAAAAAGGCCGATTTTTCCTCCTTTTGAATAAGGTTCTATAAGATCAATTACTTTTATCCCTGTATACAAAACCTCTTTATCTGTAGAGAGATCTTCATATTCAGGTGGTTTACGGTGAATAGGATAACCCCCTGTCTTATCAAGTGTGCCTATCCCATCAATAGCTTCTCCTGTTACATTCATAAGACGGCCTCTGATCTGTTCTCCTATTGGCATAACAATGGGAAGACCTGTAGCAACAACATCCATGCCTCTTCTAAGGCCATCTGTCGAATCCATAGCTATAGCCCTTACAGTGTTTTCGCCAATATGTTGCTGACATTCAACAACCAGAACTGATCCATCGCCCCTCTTAATTTCAAGTGCGTCATAGATATCAGGCATCTCTGATCCCTGCCTGTCAAATGTAACATCAACCACTGGTCCAATGATCTGGCTGATTTTACCGGTATTCTGTGCCATATCGTTAATTTGCTTATCGTTTTTATGAAGTTACAAAAGTAATAATTTTTGCAGATGAATTCCTTAGTTTAAACGATTAAAAGTAACATTATGTAATTAATTTTTACCTGTGATCATTTTCTTCTTGATTTGTTATTCATATTAATTTACCTTTATATTTCTATCACCCGGATGCTTATAATTTTATACCTGAAAAAATGAAAAGAACGACACTTTTTTTATTACTGATAATAGCTGCCATGCCTTTTATGAAGGCACAGGTGATGAAAGCCGGAGGAGGGCTGGCGTATGGATCAGGATTTTATTTTAACAACTATGAACATTCTGATTACCGCAGCGGTCATATAGCAGCTTTTTTAACAGGCAGCTATGAGATAAACGATATGATCCATATCTCTCCTTCCTTTACTGTTTTCCTGCCTAATGTTACTAAGAGTAGTGATGACTACAAGATGGTGATTTCATCAGCCATGTTTGATATTAACGGCCACTATGTGTTTAATTATTACGATAATTATGAGTTTTACGGACTTGCAGGACTGAACATACTTATGGCCTGGGAAAAGACAAAAGCACCTGGAATTGATGTTTTTCGTGAAAATGATAATGCTCTCGGTTTAAATATTGGAGCGGGTACCTTAATGAAAATCACTGATCAATTTGACTTTTTTGTTGAGGCAAAATATATTATCAGCAAATATGATCAATTCATGTTCAATGCCGGGGTGCTTTTCAACATTGACTGGCTGATCAGTAATGAAGCATCGGCTTCTGATTAGCTTCTGCGTCCTATTAGTGAAGAAGCAAGTTTTGAAATCTCTTTTTTTCTTTCTTCGCCAATACTGACCTGATGAAGGATTTGGAAGGCTTTATCGATATAATCTTCAGCGAGGTTTTCTGTTATCTCTCTTATCTTTAATTGGTCATATATTTCTGTCACCTGTCTGATTTTTTCTTCAGGATCGATGGTTTCTGTTCCTGAAAAGAGCAGATGGAGTTGTTTTTTTACCTCCCCGGAAGCTGTTTCAAAAGCTTTTATCAGAGGGAATGTTTTTTTGTTTGCAGTAATATCTCCTCCTTTTGATTTGCCAAACATTTTGGTATCACCCCATATATCCAGTAAATCGTCCTGTATCTGAAAAGCTACTCCTATGTTTTTCCCAAAATCATAAAGCAGGCCTGTATCTTTTTCGTTTGCTCCGCCTATGAGTGCCCCTATCCTGACAGAAGCCGCCAGGAGCGAAGCAGTCTTCAGTTCAATCATTCTGAGATATTCTTCCTGTGATACTATGGCAGCTTTTTCATAATCAATATCCATTTGCTGGCCTACACATACCTCTATTGCGGCTTTATTGAATACTTTGAAAACATTCAGAACGAGATCAGGGGGAGCAAGCATAAAGCATTCATTTGCAATAAAGGCCATTACATCTCCCGAGATTATTGCCTGGTTGATATTCCATTTGCTATGGACTGTTTCGAATCCTCTTCGTACGTCGGCCTGATCCATTATATCGTCATGAACAAGAGTGAAGTTATGGAATATTTCCAGACCTGCAGCAGGAAACACAGCATTATCTATTTTATCGTTAAAGAGGTTACAGGCCATCAGAGTAATGACCGGACGGATCCTTTTTCCTCCCATAGAAATGATATACCTCACAGGATCTATCAATCTTGGGGCTTCACTATTATAAGAGATATTCACCAGTGTTTTATTGACTATCTCTCTTAATTCCGACTGGTTATACATGGCTTTTTTGGAGTCTTTTGATTATTAAGACCCTCTTTTTTTAACCCTTAAGTGCTTCTGCGCCGCTCACCACTTCGAGTATCTGATTTGTAATAGAAGCCTGTCGTGCTTTGTTATATTGCAGGGTCAGATCTCTTATCATGGTTGTGGCATTGTCTGTTGCTTTATGCATGGCGGTCATACGTGCTCCATGTTCAGCAACAAAGGAATCCAGAACAGCTTTATAAAATTGTATCTTAAGCGCTTTGGGTATCAGTTCTTTAACTATTTCTGTTTTGGTAGGTTCGTAAATATAATCAGTGTTTATTGTAGTATCATCATCCGAAGGTGCTGCTTCCACAGGAAGGAAGGTCTCATCAGTGATATACTGTACTGCAGCATTTTTAAACTGGTTATAAATGATCTCCACCCTGTCATAATCACCGGCTGCAAAACCCGCCATCACATTCTCTGCAACACTTACCACATTAGTGAATGTAAGGTCATTAAAAATATCATTTCGTTGATGAAGCATGTTAATATCCAGCTTTCTGAAATAATCGTATCCTTTTTTTCCTATTGGGAGCAGTGTTAAATTTCCCTGCCGGAACTGGTCATTGTATTTTTCAGATATCAGTCTTCTGGTCTCTTTGATAACAGTTGAATTAAAAGCTCCGCACAATCCTCTGTTGGAAGTAATTACCACAAGCAATATCTTTTCGGGTTCAGATATCCTTCCATAAATATTTTCTGCTTCGTTTTCTCCGGGATTCTGGTTAATACCTGTAAGAATTTCCTGTAATTTAGCTACATAAGGTTTTAGTTGAACAATTTTATCCTGTGCTCTGCGTAGTTTTGCTGCCGACACCATTTTCATGGCTGAAGTTATCTGCCGGGTTGATTTTACAGAACTTATTCTTACTCTTATTGCTTTTAAATTCGCCATTTTACGTTCAATCTTACTACATCAAAAAAGAATTGTGCCGCTTTATTCGGGTTTGTATTTCTCAGCCAGTTCAGTTGCCACTTGTTCCATTGTGTGTGTTATATCATTACTCAGTACACCGTCACGGAGACTGTCGAGCAGATCCCTGTGTTTAAGTTCCAGGTACTCCAGATATTCTTTTTCAAATTCTTTTACTCTGTCAACCGGCACATTTTTTAGCAGCCCCATTGTACCACAGAATATTATTGCTACTTGTTTTTCTACCGGCATAGGTGAATACTGGCCTTGTTTAAGTATCTCCACATTCTTGGCTCCTTTATTGAGCACTGCCATTGTTGTGGCATCAAGGTCGGAACCGAATTTTGAAAAAGCTTCCAATTCTCTGTACTGGGCCTGGTCGACCTTTAGAGTTCCTGCAATTTTCTTCATTGATTTTATCTGGGCATTACCTCCCACACGTGAGACAGATATTCCAACATTGATAGCCGGCCGGACACCTGCATTAAACAGGGAAGATTCGAGAAATATCTGGCCGTCGGTTATTGAGATGACGTTGGTAGGTATATAGGCAGAGACGTCACCTGCCTGTGTTTCGATAATGGGTAATGCAGTGAGTGATCCTCCCCCTTTAACCATATGCCTTATTGATTCGGGCAGGTCGTTCATTTGCACAGCCACTTCTTCTGATTCAATTATTTTGGCAGCTCTTTCCAGCAGACGTGAGTGCAGGTAGAATACATCTCCCGGATAGGCTTCTCTTCCGGGGGGTCTGCGGAGCAAAAGAGAGACCTCACGGTACGACACTGCCTGTTTGGACAGATCATCATATATAACCAGAGCGTCACGTCCTGTATCTCTGAAGAATTCACCTATAGCAGCTCCGGCAAAGGGGGCATAGAACTGTGATGCTGCAGGATCTGATGCTGTAGCAAGAACTATCACGGTATATTTCAAAGCCCCATGTTCTTCAAGTGTCTTGGCTATATTGGCAACAGTAGACCCTTTTTGTCCTACAGCAACATAAACACAAAAGACCGGTTTGCCTTTTTCGTAGTTACTGCGTTGGTTTATTATTGTGTCAATAGCTATTGCTGTCTTACCAGTCTGACGGTCACCGATAATAAGTTCTCTCTGACCTCTTCCTATAGGTATCATGGCATCAATGGCTTTTATTCCTGTTTGGAGAGGTTGTTTTACCGGTTGGCGGAAGATCACTCCCGGAGCTTTTCTTTCAAAAGGCATGGTATAGAGTTTGCCTTCAATAGGACCTTTCCCGTCAAGCGGCTGACCGGTAGTAGTTACAACACGGCCAAGCAGCCCTTCTCCTACTTCAATGGAAGCTATTTTACCAGTCCTCTTTACAATATCTCCTTCGTTGATTTCCTCTGTGGGACCCAGAAGTACTGCTCCGATATTATCTTCCTCAAGATTGAGTACAATAGCCTCAATACCATTTTCGAATTCCAAAAGCTCATTGGATTCGGCATTTGACAATCCGTATATACGTGCTATGCCATCACCAACCTGAAGGACTGTCCCTACTTCTTCCAGTTCAACACCTGTCTGGATGCCTTCCAATTGCTTCCGGAGAATAGCGGATACTTCTGCTGGTTTAATATTTGCCATATTATTTTTCTTAAAATTCTGATATATTAATTATGTTTTTAATCTGTAAGCTTAGTGGCCAACAGCTCTTTTTTAATCTTGTTTAACTTACTTTTTATACTTGCATCAAGATATTTATCTTCTATTCTCAGCATAAATCCACCGATAATATCTTCGTCGACAATTTCATTTAATTCAACTTTTGAGTTCATTGAATCGCTGATGAAAGCGGATATTTGTTGTTTTATTTTCTCATCCACCTTAACTGCAGTGGTAAGCACTGTTTCTGTTATTCCTTTGTGTTCCTTGGTCTGGCTTATAAAAACCCTGGCTATTGAAGGAAGGTAACTCTCTCTTCCATTTTTCACCACCAGATCGATAAGGGAAGAGCTGAGATTGTCCAGATTACTCCCGATAGTATTATGAATTATCTGTGATTTTTTTGAAGGCCTGATTACCGGATTCCCAAGCAATTCTCTGAATTCCGGTATGTAACTGATCTCTAAAATCAGTTTCATATCATCGTAAACCTTATCGAGAACGTCTTTATCGAGAGCTGCAAAGAAAAGTGCCCGTGAGTATCTTACCGATATTTTGCTTTCATTCATAACAGGATCATCTTTCTAATTACTATTCAACTCTACATCCTTGATATATTTTTCAATCAGTTTTTCCTGTTCTCCTGTTGCTTTAAGTTTTTCTCCAAGTAACTTTGATGCAACTTCAACAGAGAGGATGGTAACCTGTCTGCGTATATCGGAAAGGGCATTGGCTTTTTCTCTCTCTATCCCTGCTTTTGCTGCTTCAACGATTTTTTCAGCTTCTATCACAGCTTTGTTTTTTGCTTCAGCTATAAGTTTCTCTCTCACATCTCTAGCTTCCTTAAGGATTATTTCACGTTCCTCTCTTGCCTTTTTTATTATAGCTTCATTGTCGCTCTGTAGTCTGACCATATCCTTTCTTGCCTTTTCAGCTGCAGCGAGAGAACCTTTGATAGATTCCTCCCTTTGCTTAATCATACTCAGGATAGGTTTCCATGCAAATTTTGCCAGGACAAAAAAGAAAAGAGAAAAGATCAGTACAGCCCAGAAGATGGTACCAATTGCAGGTGTAGTGAGACTATTACTGGCTACTAGGATCATATCTTATTTTTTAATGATTAATTGATGAAGAGAACCTGCAACCAACCGTTACAGGTTCTCATTTTGTTTCTTCAGGCAATAAGAGCCACAACAACGCCAAACAGAGCAACACCTTCAATAAGTGCTGCCGAGATGATCATTGCCAACTGTATTTTACCTGCAGCTTCAGGTTGTCTGGCTATGGCTTCCATAGCTGAATCACCGATCCGGCCTATACCATAACCTGCACCTATAACTGCAATACTAGCTCCGATTGCTGATAGCGAAATCGCTGCCTGTGCTTCTTCCATAATACAAAATTTAAATGAACAATTAATAATTAATGATGTTCTTCAGACACTGCCAGACTGATAAATACGGCTGACAGGAGGGTGAAGACATATGCCTGCAGGAAGGCCACGAGTAATTCGAGGCAATCCATGAAAATCACAAAAAATATCGATACCGGAGCAACCAGTATTGATTTAAAAATAAAGATCAATGCCAGCAGGCTCATAACAATGATATGTCCTGCCGTAATATTTGCAAATAATCGGACAGTAAGAGCAAAAGGTTTTGATATCATCCCGATTAATTCCACAGGGATCATAATAGGGAGCAACCAGAAAGGAACCCCGGGTGTGGCAAAAATATCCCGCCAGTAATGTTTATTGCCATTAATCTGGATTATAAAAAATGTAAACAAGGCCAGAGTCATAGTAACAGCAAGATTTCCCGTAACATTTGCACCAAAAGGTGGTGGATAGGGAATAAGTCCCATCAGGTTATTGATAAGAATAAAGAAAAACACAGAAAGCAGATAAGGCATGAATTTTTCGTGTTTTTCATAACCTATATTGGGAATTACAACATCATCACGTATAAAACAGATAATCGGTTCAAGGAAGCTTTGTATTCCTTTGGGATGACTTATACCCGTTTTCTTATATGAACGGGATAATGCGAGGAAAAGCCATAAACCTATCAGGGCGGCGGCCAGCATTCCTATTACTGTTTTTGTCATTGAAAAATCAAGAGGAATTTTATCCTCCAGTATCTGTCCGCTTTCATCCACAGCAACGATTTTGCCGGCATAATCACCTTCCGTTTCCAGCCGGAAGCCTTTATGCTCATGCCCGTGTGCGAGCTGTTTCGATGAAAAAAAATGAAGTCCGGTCTCTTTGCTGTAAAGGATTACTGGTAAATAAATAGAAACATGGTCCCCGTTCTTCTTTGTAAAAAGATGCCATTCATGTGAATCACTGATATGTTCAATGATAAATTCACTGGCATTGAATTCTTTGTCTTCTGCTTCGGGTGAATGATGGGATTTCTGTCCGGCTAATGGTATCTGTAATAATAACAGCAAAAAAGTAAAAAAGAGGTATGAAACTTTCCCGTTTTTCAAAACAATAGATTTATAAAGATTTGTGTTTCAATTCTTTCACTATAACCATCAGTAAAAATAAAGTGAAGGCTAAATATAGTACAAAAAACAATATCACATCAGACAGTCCGGTTTTTTTACCAACAAAAAACCACAGAAAGGCAAACACCAGTTCAATCAGAAACTTAAGACCGATAGCGACAAGTGAATGCATAGTCTGACTATCTGCGTTCCTTTTTTGTCCGTTAAAAAAAATGAGGAGTATTCCTGCGGTAAGAAAAGTAAAAATTACTGAGAGGAAGATCAGGTCAGACAGCAGTAAGCCTGTATTAATATTTGAAAAAACAAGATATCCCGTGATGAGAATTATACTCTCAAGAACAATCAGAAGGAATATTTTTTTAAAAAAGATTTTCAAGAGAGTTATTTAAGTTTTATAAAATCTTTAATAGCAAAATATATTGCAGCAAAGACGCCGAGTAAAGAGAGAATAATTGTAAAAACGGGGTTTTTTAATCCTGCCAGGTGGTCAATTTTAATACCTCCCCAGGTGGTCAGCCCAATAATAGCGATCATCTGAAAACCAATAGCTGAGTATTTTGCATAACTACTCAGGGGTTTATTTTCCTGCTTTTTCTGATTCTTTTCCGTAGGTTCTTCCTCCATTGTTGTCGATACCGTTCATCTTACAGTTACCTGAGAATAATGCTCCAGGTTCAATAGAAAGCTTCAATGTTTCAATATCGCCATTTATTCTGGATGATATTTTCAGGATAAGCAGCTGGCTTACTATAATTTTACCTTCAATTGTTCCGGATACTTCAGAATTTTTGCAGATCACTTCTCCGTTCACTTTACCGGTAGGTCCGATGACAACCTTCCCTTTAGTATTCAGGTTGCCGGTAAGAGTACCATCGATACGTATATCTCCTGTTGATTTGACATCTCCGGAAATTTCAGTTCCATTACTGATAAGATTGATTGCTACAGGCTCAGTTTCATTATTTTTTGCCATGGTGATATGTAATTTTATAAATAAAACTTAATAACGCACAAATATAAAAAACTATTATAATAATCGGAGTTACTCCATCAAATAGTCAAGAGGAAAAGAAAATATCTCAGGCAGACAAGATGTATTTTAATAAGGGCCTTTGAGATGAAGAAACGCCGAAGGATAATTATCCTGTCATATTTTTTTATTATTTCGGGTCAAAAGCCCATTTGATATACATTGAGCCCCAGGTAAAACCTCCTCCGAAAGCAGCAAGGATAAGATGGTTTCCTTTTCTCAGCCGGCTTTCATATTCCCACAGACAAAGTGGTATTGTTGCTGCTGTGGTGTTCCCGTATTTCTCAATATTTATCATTATTTTTTCAGGAGGCAATCCCATTCTCCTGCCTGTTGCTTCAATTATTCTGAGGTTAGCCTGATGAGGTACAAGCCAGTCGATATCTTTTGATTTAAGATTATTTCTCTTCATTATCTCCACAGCCACATCAGCCATGTTAACGACTGCAAATTTAAACACACTCTGACCTTCCTGATACACAAAATGTTCTCTGGCATCCACTGTTTCATGTGAAGGGGGACGGACTGATCCGCCTGCTTTCATATGAAGGAATTTTCGTCCCGAGCCGTCGGTATGGAAGATATAGTCCATAATCCCGTTGTCATCATCTGTTGGTTCCAGCAAAACGGCTCCTGCGGCATCTCCGAAAAGAGTACATGTTGTTCTGTCTGTATAATCAGTTATGGAAGACATTTTATCAGCACCCACCACAATGGCTTTTTTGCATTTTCCTGTTTCCACGTAAGTGGCTGCTGTCTGTAATGCAAATAAAAATCCTGAGCAGGCAGCTCCTACATCGAAGCTGAAAGCATTGACTATCCCTGCTTTGTCGGATATGATATTTGCTGTTGCCGGAAAACTCATGTCTGGTGTTATGGTAGCACAGATAAGGAGATCTATCTCTTCGGGTGATGTGCCTGTTTTTTCAAGAAGCCCTTTTACTGCCATCTCTCCCATATCGGAACTTCCAAGGCCTTCTCCTTTAAGTATTCTTCTCTCACTGATACCGACACGTTGCATTATCCATTCATCGGAAGTGTCAACCATTTTTGATAATTCATGGTTCGTTAGCCTGTAATCCGGGACCCATGCATGAATACCGGTTATGGCAGCTCTTATTTTGTTCACCATTAAATTGCCTCTTTTATCTTTTGCGCCAGATTGGCATGAACAACGGCCCAGGTCTGAAGGATCATATTCATGATTGCTTTTCTCTTCGATACGCCATGGCCTATTACGACATTGGCATTGATACCGATTACCGGAGTGCCTCCGATACCTTCAAAATCGAGATTATCAAAAAACGGATCCTTTAAATTTCTGGCCTTTATAATATGATAAAAAGCTTCTGTTTGTTTTAATATGACATTGCCAACAAAGCCATCACACACAATTACATCCGGCATGTTATTCATAAACAGTCCGTTTCCTTCAATATTCCCAATGAAATTTATTGCCGGATGATTATTCATAAGTTCATATGCAGCTTTTACAGTAGCTGTCCCTTTTGATGCTTCTTCTCCAATGTTAAGAAGTTTCACGGTAGGATTCTCTGCTTCCAGTATGTATCTTGCAAAGATACTTCCAAGGATGCCGTATTGCATAAGTACATCCGGTTTACATTCAGGATTCAGGCCTACATCAAGGATAACGGAATTATGATTATCCAGGGCTGGTACGATAGTGGCCAGGGCTGGTCTCAGAACACCGGGAATTACATTAACTGTATAGCTTACACCAACAAGCATTGCGCCTGTGTTGCCGGCACTGCAAAAGCCGTCTATCTCTTTTTCTTTTAACATCCTGTAGCCTACAGCTATACTTGAATCAGGTTTCTGGGCAAAGGCTTTTGCCGGAACATCGCCCATACTGATAACCTGTGTGGTGGGAACAATAGTAAAACGACCATCCGGAATATTCAATCCGGTAAGCATATTATGTATGAGATTTGCGTCACCAATCAAAAAAATCTCATCTCTGGCTACAAGATGTTGAAGAGAATCGACCGCACCTTCAATAACCACATCAGGTGCATAATCCCCACCCATCACATCAACGCCTATTTTCATAGACCTGGAATTAAATAAAAATGAAATTAAGCTGTAGTTTTCTTTTCAATGGCAAGCTTCCCTCTGTAATACCCACATTCAGGGCAAACCCTGTGATACTGTACTGAAGAGCCACAGTTTGAACAAACACTCACTGTCGGAACTGTTGCCTTATAATGAGTCCTGCGTTTGTCTCTTCTTGTTTTTGAATGTTTTCTTTTAGGATTTGGCATTTTCTTATATGTTTAATTCTTTACAAGTTCCTTTAATTTAGCCCATTCGGGGTTTTCTGTTTTTCTGTCCTCTACAATATATTCCTTCAGTTTCTCCAGCATCAGAGGATTACATGTACTCTTCCCATTCTCATCATCAGGATGAACTCTCCTGATAGGAAGAGAAAGAAGGATATACTCATAAAAACTGCGTCTCAGATCAATTTCATGTTCATTGGCTTGAACAATAATAATATCCGGATCACTTTCATCGTGTACACTGCCAAATTTAACCAAAAGTCTGTTTGTACAACACACCGTATAGGAAAAAATCTCCAGACATCTGTCGCATGTAAGATTCACTGTTCCTTCAATACTTATTGTCAGGTCGGCATGGGAAGAAGCTCTTTCTATTCCGACAGATGCCCTAAGCTTCCCTTCCTTTATCTCTGACTCCTCAAACTCTTCAAAAAACTTATTCCCTATCTCAAATTCATAAAAATGATTCCCGGGCTTTAATTTGATCACCTCTATAGTAAATAATCGGGACATCTTTTTAATTTTGGTTTGCAAAAATATGAAAGCTTATTCAATTAAAAAAATTATCAACAAAAAAGTAACATTTCCCGTCATAATTGTTTGTCTGCCTTAATAAAACCTCCATTCACCGATAATAATAATCAGGTTATTTTTTTATAACTTACCTTTGATCTGTAACAATATGGTAAGAGATATGGAATATACAGAAAGACATTCTTTAAAAAGAGAAAAAAAAGTCCATCCACATCTAAGTATAGGCTTTTTCTTCATAGTGCTGGGTCTCGCCCTTTTAGTTGCCACAAATGATATGCTTCATTTGGGAAGTATAAAAGAATATTTCACATGGCAAACGGCAATGGTTTTTGTTGGAGTATTATTGCTATTAAATCTCAATTTCCTTCCCGGGCTGCTTCTTATAGCAGGCGGAGTATGGTTTCTTCTGGATGACTATTATAATGAAGTCCCGGAAATATTGGAAACGATGTACTGGCCTGCAGTAACAATCATACTCGGTATATTGTTTATTATCTCTTCAATATTCAGAAAAAGAAAAAAATAAAACAGTTATCCTTTAATCCCAAAAAATCAATCATCATGGAAACAAACAGCGAATATAAGAACGATCACAGGGTTTTTCGTCCTGAGCATCGACATCATTTATCGAATAACAAAGCTATAATAGGGGTGATCCTGGTTCTTGTGGGAGTGTTTCTGGTTATCAGAAATGCAGGATTCTTTCCTGATTTTATTGACAATGTCGTTTTCAGCTGGCCAATGCTTCTGGTTGTTATAGGCCTCATTCTTACTATTGGTGCAACTGAAAAAACTGCCGGTATTATTGTGATGTCAGTAGGTGCTTTCTTTATGATACCCCTGGTTTTCAGGGAAACATTTCATATGTACAATATGTTCTGGCCTTCAATTTTTATTATCATAGGTATAATTTTCATTGTGACACAGAGGAAAGGATGGGACAGATCATCCAGGGAAATGGGTAGTGACGATTTCATCGATTATGTGAATATTTTCAGCGGAGGGGAGCGTCAGATCGTCTCACAAAACTTCAGGGGCGGGAAAATTACTGCTGTTTTCGGTGGGACAGAGCTTGATCTGACAAAAGCAAAACTGGCACCCGGCAGAAATGACATCGAAATAGCCTGTGTCTTCGGAGGAGCAACAATTATTGTACCGGATTCATGGTTTGTCACTATTGAGGTTACACCCATACTGGGAGGATTCAGTGATTCAAGAAAACTAAGCCACGACCGCGATTATGACAAATCATCACAGCTGGTAATAAAAGGAGCAGTAGTATTTGGCGGAGGCGAAGTCAAAAGTTATTGATAATAATTAATTTATCGTATGAAACATCCTGTCTTTACAAACAGGGTAAGCTTTATCATGTGGTGGCTGGTCTGGGTGTTCCTTACTCTGGGCCAGCTGCTGCTGTATTATTTTGCTTATAGTAGTTTTATAGACTCCATTATTCCTGATGGACTGATATCGATGACAGTTTTTTCGGGGATAGGGCTTTCTCTGTGGTATCCTCTCCGTTATATTAATACAAATCCATCTCATACCACCACCGGGATAATGGTAAATCTGATAATAATAGGATCCGTGGCAGTTTTTCTGTGGCTTATCACAACAAAATATTTTACGATACTGGTCTTGCATCAGGCCGATGAATACAAGAGATACTGGGAAATAACATTTCCTTACAGAATTGGCACAGGAATTTTTATCTACTGTCTGCTGGTACTGACCTATTATCTGTATGAGAGTCTTCAAAAACTCAACGCAAAAAAAACCAGAGAAGCACGTCTCGAAAGTCTTGTCAAAGAAACTGAACTGAAGATGCTGAGATCACAGATAAATCCCCATTTTCTTTTTAACAGTCTCAACTCTGTCAGCTCTCTTACTTTATCTGATCCTCAGAAAGCACAGGATATGTTAATCAAGCTGTCGGATTTCATGAGATATGCCCTTTCAAGAAAAGATGAGCAACCAGTGGCTCTAAGGAGTGAACTTGAAAATCTGAGACTTTATCTTGAAATAGAAAAGGTGCGTTTCGGCAACAGATTGTCAACCGAAGAAAATATCGAACCCGGATGTCTTGACACTAAGATGCCGGTTATGATTCTGCAACCACTATATGAAAACGCAATAAAACATGGGGTATATGAAAGTACCGGAGGTGTGAGAATTATAACGACAGTATACAATAAGGGTGAAATGGTGGAAATAGTAATAAGTAACGATTATGATACACTCCCTTCATCGAAAACAGGAACAGGCACCGGCCTGATTAATGTTACAAGGCGCCTGGAGTTGTTCTATGGTGACAAGGCATCAGTAAGGACAAGAAAAGAAAACGGAATTTTCACTGTTTCTCTTCTGATACCATCTTCCTGATAAAAAATGCAAACAGGAATGTTCTTATTAATTTTATATTCATGTTCTGAGACAGTTGTTACAGAAGTGTATTCTCCGGAACTTCGTAATTTCTTTTTTTAAAATATCCTGAAATGGAAAAGATACGGGCAATAATTATTGATGATGAAACTCCTGCCAGAGAACTCATAAAGCATTACCTGCATGATTGTGAAAACATAAAAATCATCGCTGAGTGTGCAGATGGTTTTTCAGGACTGAAATCTATTACGGTAAATAAGCCGGATATTGTTTTTCTCGACATTCAGATGCCACGACTGACAGGGCTGGAACTTATTGAAGTAATGACAGAAAAACCTGTAATCATTTTTACAACTGCTTATGACCAGTATGCTATAAAAGCTTTTGAACTGAATGCCGTAGACTATCTCTTAAAGCCTTTCCCAAAAAGGCGTTTTATGGAAGCTTTAAATAAAGCCATGGAAAAGATCCATTCAGGAAACGTAAATAGTGTAAGTGCGCAGCAACTTATGGTCCAACGGCCTGAACCAACTCCTGTAATAAGCAGGATAGTTGTACGTAAAGGCAATGCCATCAGCATGATACCCGTAGAACAAATCAGATATTTCGAAGCTCAGGATGATTATGTGATGATATATCATACGGAAGGAAAAGCTCTCAAGCAACAAACTATGAAGTTTTATGAAAAAGCATTGCCTGTTTCGGATTTTGTCAGAATCCACAGATCGTATATAGTAAGAATTGAAGCTATTAAAAAGATTGAACCTTATGGTAAGGATAATCATATTGCCGTCCTTCATTCAGGGGAAAAGCTTCCTGTAAGCAAAAATGGGTATAAACATTTAAAAGAAGAACTTAATTTTTAATATCCTTCTTCATTTATCTATTTTTTCTTCGAAATGCTTAAGCCTCTTACTCGTTTTATAATTTGTGAAAGGTTTATACCTTTTGAATCTGAATAGGGGTACCGGATCAAATCCGTGAGTACCCCCCGGCCGGCATCTTATAATCCTGTCTGCCCCCAATAGGAACCCAGTAAAAGGACCATGTTTCTTCAGGGCATCCAGCATATATTCTGAACAACTTGGGATATGCCTGCAGGAAGGCCTCAAAAAAGGGGAGATGGCATACCTGTAAAAATGTACCGGTAAGGATAAAAGAAAAGTCAGTATGTTTTTTACTGTTTTTAACACGTATCAAAGATAGCAAAATTAAACGGCGTAAAGGATTCCCGGCTACTTTTGCATAATCCTGCCAGAATGACAAAGTATGTCATATGTGATATCTTTGGCAGGTCTTTTGATAGTATTATTTTAAAATTAAAATAAAATGACTGTAAATATCTGGATAATCTTTATAGCATTTATGATCCTCAGCTGGATTGTAAGTTCAGTTCTCAAATCAAAATTCCGGAAGTATTCAAAAATTCCGGTTGAAAGCGGAATGACCGGACGGGATATAGCTGAAAGAATGCTTCAGGATAATGGCATTTTTGATGTTAGGGTACAAAGTGTAAAAGGGAGTCTTACCGACCATTACAATCCTGAAACAAAGACGATAAACCTTAGTCAGGATGTATATAACAGCAGAAGTATAGCAGCTGCAGCAGTGGCTGCACATGAAACCGGGCATGCGGTACAACATGCCACAGCTTATGCCTGGCTGGGCTTTCGTTCAAAATTAGTTCCGGTAGTAAGTTTCTCATCACGATGGGTCCAGTGGGTTTTACTGGCAGGTATACTGCTTGTAAATACCTTCCCCACACTTCTTCTGGCCGGTATAGTTCTTTTTTCCCTTACGACTCTCTTCAGTTTTATCACTCTCCCTGTTGAAATAAATGCAAGCCAAAGAGCCCTTGCATGGCTTTCAACAACAGGTATTACTTCTTATCAGAACCATGATAAAGCACAGGATGCCCTTAAATGGGCTGCCTATACCTATGTAGTGGCAGCTCTGGGATCACTGGCCACCCTGCTCTATTATGTAATGATATTTATGGGAGCAAGAGATGATTAAATATATTGGTCAGAACCAAAACAATATTTTAAACCATAGGTTATCATTCTTATTATTCCGGCTTATTTATTTTGAGGATAGTCTGATTTTTATTGTCTTCATTTAACGTCCTTCCACTTCCAAAAGCCTGGTAGCTTTATGTATTAGCCTCATTAGCACCCAGAAAGATGCTGCCCCGATGAACATTTTCATCCATATAGGGGTCATATGTATTTTCCCGCTCAGGTAATAATTTCTGAAGAGGTCCAGGACAGCAAAAATTGCAAATATGTTGAAAATGGTATGGTATTCTCTTTTTAACACATTCCTCAGGGAAAAAGGCAGTTTAGGAGGGATAAAATTAAAGGAATACGGAATAAATGAACTCACTTTCACAGACCAGTTATCGTATATTTCACCAAATTTTCTTCTCAGGAACTGTTCTTCAGCGAACATGATCCTTTCATAATAAAGCCAGTAAACAAGAAGGAAAACAACAGTAAACCAGGGAGAACGGACGAATATAACAGGGCCGATCCACATAATCAGATTACCCAGATACAGAGGGTGTCTTACAAGAGAATAAAAACCTGTTGTATTCAGTTCATCTGCTATCTGTCCTGTTGAGGTATTACGTCCGGAAGTATTTCTTGGGGCAAAACCCACAGTAAATATCCTTATCAATTCTCCGGTCAGACTTATTCCCAAAAAGATCATTTCATCCCTGAGGTCAAATAATAATGCCTGTCTGTTTCCGAGAAACATCATAATAAGACCTGCGGCAACAATAAAAAGAGGCAACCAGCTTCTTCTTTTGAAGAGCCAGTTACCGCTTTCCTCAAATTCGTGTACTAAAGCCATTTTATCACATATTGAAGTGATAAAAATATAAAAATCCTAGAAACTGTATTTCATTCTCAAAAAAAGCAGGTTCATCCTTGATTTCGTCGGTCCCATCTCACCATTAAAATGTTGCCAGATAACTGACATATCGACATTTTCAGCCATTGAATAATCAAGTGAAGGTCCAGTAAAATAACCTTCCAGGTCAGGGAACCACATTACCGAGGCTCCTACATTAAGAAGGGGTGTTAGAGCCCATGTGAACTGTCCGAAAGCAGTGAATTCAGAAAATGCAAGATCTTTTGCACTAATATTTCCGGTATAGAGGCTTGTGAAATCGTTAATATCAGAAGGGTTATTACAATACATCAGTTGAATCTGAACCACCGAATTATTGCTGAATATTTTTTCAATACCTGCTGTAAGTATGGAGGTACCTGTTGTGTCGGTGAAAGATTCCAGCGGACGGAACCATGATCCTTCTCCTCTGAATGACAGGGAACCTAATGAACCCGACCAACCCATTCCTGCGACAATATCGGCACTATTGGAATATCCTGCGAGAAACTGAATATCATAACCCCATTTGCTGAAGCGGTACAGTCCTGCAGCAGTAATGTCTTTTTCACTGTCCGCTTTCACTGCCAGTTCAACAGCCGATGACCAGGAAGGGTAATACTGCAGTCTCACAGCATCACTTCCCGGTCTTTCAATATAATCAACATCGAAAAAAGAATATGCATTGAAAATGTCATTTGGATTCCAGACTAGTGTCTGCCCCCAGTTTATTCTCTGCCTTCCTATCCTTGCCTGAAAGCTCCCTTTATTATAGTCAATCCACAAACGGTCGACAGTGGTGTTGATAAAGAATGATTTTTCGGTTATCAGATTCCACGACATATCTGCGATACCCTCATCCTTATCTGTTATTGAAGAATACATATTTCCCAATTTGGCCATATCACCTGTAAAAAGCCTGTTTCGCAGTTCTGCAGCTATTGTTATATTATCGTTAATGTACCCTTTGAAATTAAGACGGTTGTGGAGAAGAAAATCATTTATAAAAGGACCTGACAAAGTATCAAACATTATACTTTCCATAGTAGTCAGGTAGCCATTGACAGTAAATTTTTTCTCTCTCTCCTGTGAGAAGAGAGGTCTGTTTACCAAAACACACAGGACAGATAAAATAATTATTCTCCTAACCATTTTCCGGGTCATTGGATTGTTTTTTTACTTCATCGGATATTACTTTCCCATCTTCCAGTGTAATAACCCTACGGGCCATTTTTACAACTCTGGGGTCATGAGTAGAAAAGATAAAAGTAATTTTTTCTTCCCTGTTAAGTTTCTCCATTATTTCAAGGAGTGTTTTTGCAGCTTTGGAGTCAAGGTTTGCTGTTGGTTCATCAGCAAGAACAAATTTCGGCCGCGATGCCAGAGCTCTTGCCACTGCCACTCTTTGTTGCTGACCCCCGGAAAGTTTGGCTGGACGGCTGTTCAGTCTGTCACCAAGACCTACAGCTTTTAGTAAGGACCAGGTCCTTTCTTCCCTTTCTTTTCTGTCAATTTTCTGAAGAGCCATAATGAATCCCACATTTTCTTCTGCAGTAAGAACAGGAATAAGATTATAGGACTGGAAGACGAATCCGATATTTCGCAAGCGGAAGTCTATCAGCTGTGAAGATTTTAGTTTTGACAGATCCTCACCATCAATAAGGATTTTTCCGGATGTTGGCAGGTCAAGGCCTCCAAGAAGATTCAGCAAGGTTGTCTTACCTGAACCCGAAGGCCCTACAATAGCTGCAAATTCTCCCTGATCAAAATCAAGAGACACACCATTAACGGCATGTACTTTAATCTCTGTGGAGTTATATATCTTATTAACATCTTTAATTTCTATGACTTTCATGACCTTTATTATTAATAATTACTCCTATTCTGTTCGTATAGCTTCTACCGGGTTGAGCTGTAAAGCTTTGCGGGCCGGATACATTGAAGATAATATACCTGTCAGCACTATAAGTATTGTTGTGATAATAAAGAAATTTGTATCAATTGCCGGGAACAGATGCGCAGAATAGCCCATAGCTTCAAAGCCTTCAGAGTATTGCATCAGGTTTATTCCCTTTTTTGCAGTCAATGCTATTACTGTACCTCCTACAGCCATACCTGATAAACCTCCTACTATTGAAAGAAATATCGATTCAAGCATTATCATAATGAATATCCTGCGACGGTTCATACCAATAGCAGCAAGCATACCAATCTCCTTTGTTCTTTCCAGAACTGACATAAGCATTGTATTCACTATTCCGAAAGCCAGGGCTGCCAGAATAATAGCCATGAACAATCCATATATTTGTTGCATCATGTCGGCAAACATTGCAAGGTCGGGCTGAATTTCCTTCCAGTTCAGGACTTCATAGGAACTGAGAGCTTCTCTAATCTCTGAAGTAGCTTCCTCGGTAAAAGAGTTTTCGTCAAGAAGCCCTATCACCCTGTGATAATCATTATCCTTTAGTCCTGTCAGTTTCCTAAGTTCCTCTTCCGGTACAAATACCGATGTTTCTTCAAACATATCATTATTCGTCCTGAATATACCGCTTATGCGAAAAGCAGCGCCAGTCTGGATATTATTGATATCAACAAATGTCAGTATAATCCTGGATCCTTCCCTGTATGACCATGCAGCTTCCATAACCGGATTAATAAATTTCTTGTAATCTTTTTCACCAAGCAGGTTTTCAACAGCTTTCTGTAATTTTCTGCCTGAAGTGAATCTTTCTCCGTATATTGGTTCAAGACCTGAAATAATTTTTTCCGGAACACCCTTTTCTCTGAGTCGGGAAAGAGCCTCTTCATCAAGGTTATACCTTATAATGTTCAATTCTTTGGCAAGTTTTTCACCAATATATGCTCTGTTGAACCTGGTCTCAGATTCAAAAAATGTTCCTGTGCCAGGGATAATCTTATCAGCTAACTTCAGCATTCTCCTTTCTTTTTCCACATTTATTCCGCTGATTTCGACACCTGTGCTCCTGGCTGATGTTGATGCAATCCCCCTGATAATTATTCTTCCCGATACTTCTTTCATGCCCGGTGCAGACATCATTTCCGATACTACTTGATTATAATCAGGAATAATACTTTTTATATCGGAACTATTCCTGAAATCTTTGTTATTCACCTGTATGTGTGCCAGTTCTTCATTTACTGAAGCATCAATTCTCTGAACAATGGCACTGTTCATTATCGCAATAGAAAATACTCCTGCAAATACTCCCACTGTTATCGCAGCTATTACTATCAGGCTTCGTGGTTTATTGCGCCACACATTTTTCCAAGCTATTTCTGTTATCATAATACCTGAGAATTATGCTTTAATTGACTGTATAACGTTTAACTTATATATTTTCCTTATACTGAAAAAGATAGCAATAGACAGAATAATAAGTACGACAACGGTCTGCCACAAGTAATATGCGTCCGGCATTAGGGTGGGCATTATGGGTTCAAAACCGTAATCTTCCCACATGCTGGCCATCTGACCTTTGAATCTGAGAGGATTGATATTTCCATAAATAACAACAGGCAAAGAGGCAATAACACCAGCCATAACACCCATCAGACCTATTAAAAGTAACTCAAATGCAACAACTCCTGCAAGCTTATGTTTTTGCATACCTATGGATATCAGCACTGCAAATTCCCTGCGGCGTTCTGCAAGCATCATCAGTACAGTACCAAAAACCCCGAAAGCAATAACCAGATACAGGATGCCAATCATTATCATCCCGCTTTTGTTATCGGCATCCATTTGATTTACCATAAGGGCATTAAGCTCTTTCCACGATCGTAGCACAAGAGATTCCGGGATAACTTCAGCTAACCGTCCGGCCGTTGCTACAAGACTTTTCTCATCGGTATTGTTCATCATTATCACTGCCGATGTTGATAAACCGTGTGCCCCATAAAGTTTTCTGGCTGTATTAACAGGCATATACACAACAATATTATCGATATCCGGAGACGGGATTTTTGCTATTCCCCTGATCGTGTATTTACCGGCAGCAGAAACACCATGATAACCCTGACCAATAAGTACTATTGTATCACCTATTGAGAGTCCGAGATAATCTGATAAACCATCACCTATTATCACTGACATGCTGTCTTCCTCTTCCAGGTAATAGTTACTGAATGAGGCATATTTCCGGAACACAGGTAATACATCAGAAGTATCTTTTTCTGACAGACCCATATCAAGCATAAGGCGTCCTGTTCCTGTATAAGCCTCATTTTTAAATATTTTCAGAAGTTTTTTTGTGCGTTCAGGCAGGGTTTCATTCATCAGAGCCTTAATTGCCTCATCGGTAAGCTTGAATCGAACCAGTCTGTTATGTACTTCCGACACTTCTTTCTCCCCCTGAGGATCTATTCCCATAACCACTACACCCTGCGTGCTGCTGCCTGCTGCAGCAAGGGCAAAAGATTCAAGCCTGGGAACAACAGCTTTTACATTGGGATCGGAAGCTATTAAATCAAGGAGGCCCTGATCCAGCTCAAAACTGTTATCAAGAACAGGTTCATCGAAATAGTCTTTTTGCTGAACCTGGATATATCCTGAATAGGATTCGATAACATTTTTAAACATCCTGTCATAGGATCCCAGTTGAACCGAGCGCATTATCAGAGCAAAGAAAACTGCAAAAAAAACAGAGGCAGCCGTGATCAGAGTTCTTCGCCTGTTTCTCCATATATTTCTCCAGGCCATCTGAAAATCATTCATCTCATTAACTGTTTTGGTTGAGCCTTTTTATGCTTTTACATTTCTTATCCTGTTACCTTATATTTTTCATGTTCTGTTGCGAGAAAAAACTTTCCTCCAGGTCGATATTAAATTTCATTTCAGTGATCTTAAGGATGGTTTTATTCCCCGGCTCTTCTGCAGGAACAAGTTCCAAGAGTGTCGGAAGAAACCGGCCATCCATCGTTTTCAATTCCATACCTCTTTCTGTCCTTACCAGATATCCATCTTCATCATACAACTCAGCTTTCATTACAATGAACTCCTTCTTATCTATCCACCATATCTGGTGACCCCACAGAACATCAGCATCCTCTTTGGCATCCAGCCTGATCTTATGACATAAACGGCCATCGATATCTTCTTCTCCGATTATTGAATGATCATAATCATTTACTACTGAAGATTCCCTTAATATATCATCATTGGTGTAATCTGAACCCATCCATCCCTGCGACATCATTGAGGGAGGCAGTTTTATCAGTCTGTTTATAGCCGGATTATAATTCCACATTTCATTTTTTCTCTTCAGAAAAGTCTGACCTTTTTCACGGGCCGGAGCTGTTATGAGTGTCAGGGCATAATCATCCTCCATGGCCCACGATTTAAACTCTATAGTCCTTTCCCACGTTGGCCGGACAATAGTCATTGTCATAACACTGTAACCCGACATCTCTCCCTTGAATTTTTCATCAGCTTTTTCAACTATGTCTCTGGCAGACAGCGACTGGCCGGTAAGGTCAATGAAACTGACAACAAAAACAAAAGACCATAATACTCTATCCAACATTTTTTTCATGGCAATACCTTTATTTATACAGGTCAATAATATTATTCAGACATTTTTCAAAACGTAAATCGTCCCTGTCAGTAAAAATATAACTAAAAGCAAAACCCTTCATTGTCAAAATAAACATATTGAGCTCAAGTTCAGGATCATATCCAGGTTCCCTCCTGTCATTTTTTCGTTCGAAATAATCGGAAAAAATCTTCATTATCCGTGAGATAAGGAAATCGTTTTTGTGAGAATCCTGTGGCCCGTCTTCATTTGCATTCCTTGTAACTGAACTGAAAAATTGTTCGCGAACCTCATTCTGAAGCAAAACCTGTATCATCAGCCTCCAGAAATCCCTTTTTTCTTTCAGTATCAGAGCCATCTTTCTTATGAAAAATTCAAACTCATCTTCCGACAGATGTCCGTCTCTGTTAACATCAAAATAATCGTATATCTCATAAATGTATTTCAAAACAATTTCTGAAAGAAGATCATCCTTCCCCTTGAAATAGTTATAAAGCAAACCTTTTGAAATACCAGCCCTTTTGGAAATACTGTTTATCGTAGTTGCATGAAAACCCTTTTCTGCAAACTCCTCAAGGGCGACCTGCATAATAAGGCTTTTCTTTTCTCCCCTTATTTCTTCATACTGTTCAGGACTCCTGGGTGACATCTGACTGTGGCAATTAAATTTATGATATCATTTGCGATCAAAACATTTTTGACTGAACGTTCGGTCAAAGTTAAACCGTCATTTTTAATAATCCAAATTATTTTATATATTTTTTTGAAAGAGTTAATCATTCAGAATTTATCTGATATTAGAACTTATTTATGTCCTCTTCATGAATAAAATTTGTTCTTTTGCGTTTTTAAATAAACAATTTGTCAGACTGTTATTCAAGGGAATAAATATTGTAAGGTCAATATGAATAATTTGGGTGAAAAAGCTGTAAATCATTATTATCACCTTCTGTTTATGAGAAGAGTTTTGCTAGTGTTTTTTATATTTACACTTACAGTTTCTTCAGCTTTTTCACGCATTCCCGGAACAAAAGCAGCACGACTTGGAGCATCACTGGGCTATGGCTATCCTGAAGCCATTTGTATTAAGCTGAATTACGGCAATAATTTCCAGGCGGGCATCATGCAGTCATTTGACACTCAGGGAGCCGGGCCCACGGCTCTGGAATTCTACTACCGCTTTGGAGAAAAGCCACGTTTACTGGAACAAAAGCCCTGGTATTTTATGGCAGGATCTGCTGTCTATCTTTTTAACGTTAACTATAAGAAAGAGTATTCTTTATTGTTTTACCCCAGAATAGGAAGGTCTTTTGATTTCTCAAAGTATTCGGGGATACGTTTTGATATCGGTCCGGGATTCCCTTTTGGAAGAGATGAAGAAAATACTTCTTCAATCTCTCCTGTTGTACTTTCAGGAAGTCTTTGTCTCTACCTCAGATTCTGATTAGTTTTTTTGCCATACAATACCTGTTTTTGCAAACAATGGTTAATATACTTTTATTCTGTTGTAACATTCACAAAGGATCTCCGTTAAATCCGGATACCGGAGAATTTGAAAATGTGGTTCCATTATTTAACAAAAGATTTTCTATCTTTATCAATCGTACTTAATCATTTATATAATGGCAAGTCTTAAGTTTCTGTTGGGATTGATCCCTTCGACCCAAAAAATTGAGCAGGCTGAAAAAGCATTAGTGGATGAATTTAATAAACTATCAGTTTTTTCTGAATCTGATATTTTAAAAAAATACAATGAACTTAAAGATCTGATCAATTCTTCAGAATTCATTCAGAAAAAGAAAGAGATTGAGAATCTTTCCTACAGAAATTCTGAAGAATATCTGAAAGAAAAAGAATTTTTATCACTTCAGAAAGCCAGGGATATTATATTGTATTTCAAAACCATTGCCGGATCAAAGATCAAAAGGTTCCGGGAACTTGACGGATCCGGAAAAATAAACGGATATGAAGATCTTAAAAATCTGGTTGGCTCTCTTGAGTTCAGAGAGAAAAAGAAAACAAAGGAATTCAGAAACAGTGATGACGAGAAAAAGCTTCAGGAATTCCTTCGATTGAAAAAAAGTCCGGAAATAAAAAATTATTATTCTTTCAAAAAATCAAAAGAGTATGCCAATTTTCTTAACCTTGACGGATCGGCGAGGCTTGCCAGATATAATGAACTAAAAGACTATGTTGCATCTCCTGAATTCAGGGAAAGGAAGAATTACCTGCTTGACAAAAAGAGGTTTGAAAAGAGTGATATGTACAAACATATACAGGAATTCGACAGACTACAGAAGAATGAGGATATTATCTGGTACTTTAAGGTAAAAGATTCTGACAAATTCAATATTCTGAAAGAAAGAGAGCTCACTTTCAGCGATGAGTTTGACGGAGAAAAGCTTGACCTTGATAAATGGCTGACTAATTATTACTGGGGAGACAAGCTGCTCAATGACAGATATTCTGTTGAACCTGACCTCCAGGCCTACACTGAAAAAGAGAACTTCGAAGTACGTAACAGTCTGTTGAAAATAATAACCAAACCTCAAAAAGTTAAGGGGAAGGCATGGACTGAAGGCGGTTTTAAAATAAGGGACTTCAATTTTACTTCCGGTATCGTCAATACCGGAAAAAGCTTTCGTCAGAAATACGGTATATTTTCAGCCAAGGTTAAATTAGGCAATCCGGCTGCTAAATGTGCTTTCTGGATGCTTGCTGACAAGATAACACCACATATTAATATCTGCCATACAAAAGAAGGTAAAGTCTTCTTTGATTTTTTTACTCCTTCCGCTAAAATGTTTAAAACATCAGTAGGTGGGAAATATGCAAATGACTTCTTTATTTATACCCTCGAATGGACTCCTTCCAGTCTTGTATGGAAAATTAACGGGGCTGAAGTTTTTTCTACCACTTCTGATGTTCCTCAGGAACCTATGTATATTGGTTTCTCCGGCGGTCTCGACAAACCAGTGAACAGTATGATGACGACAGAGATAGACTGGGTCAGAGTATATCAGCCAATAAAATAACAAAATCCAAAGTCAGGCACATCGGAGCGAAGCATAGATTCCGCGATAGCGGAAGAGCGCAGGGCACAGGAAAAGGCACAGGGCTCAGAGCTCAGGGCACAGAGGAAAATAGCAAGGGATTTGGGGTTTGGGGGTCAGAAAAGGCTCAGGGCAAAGAGCACAGGAAAAGGCGCAGGGCACAGTAGGTACCAAAGTCGGCCAAACATAGACCACACCACCCTGTCAAATAGCCTGTTAAGCCCCCTTCAGGGGGTGGGGGGTTGGAAAAGGCACAGGGCTCAGAGCTCAGGGAAAAAAGGAAAATAGCAAGGGATTTGGGGGTCCGAAATGGCAGGCGCTAAGTGAATTTCGCTTCTTCTCTCCCTTTCTGTAACTATTTATAATTTTATCCGTCTTTTTACCGTAGTAATTATTATGACGGTAAAAGAGTACAACAGGTCTGTTGAAGAGTACGCCGATAATATCTACCGTTTCATCCGGGCCGATCTGAAGGATGATGAGCGGGCAAATGATATTGTACAGGATACCTACGAAAAACTGTGGAACCACGTTGCAGAACTTGATTATGCAGTTGTTAAATCGTGGTTGTTCTCTACAGCATACCATACAATGATCGATGTGATCCGTAAAGAAAAGAGAATCACATATCTTGAAATCACCGACAATAATGATATGCCTGACGGATCACAATATTCCGATCTGAATGAGATCCTTCATTCAGCTCTTCAACGTCTGCCTGAAAACCAGAAGTCTGTCATTTTACTGCGCGATTACGAGGGATACAGTTACAGGGAAATAAGTGAGATAACCGGACAAACTGAAGCTCAGGTAAAAATCAATATTTACAGAGGCCGTTGTGCTCTGAAAACTTTTATCGGAAAAATTGAAACTGTTATATAGTATGCAACCTGACAGATCAAATTTTGAACAATGGATCACCGACTGGCTTGAAGGAAAACTGAGCCAGTCAGAGGTGGAACAGCTTCTGTCATTTCTGGAAGAGAATCAGGATATCCTTGAAAAGACAGAATTGGCAGGTTGTGAATGTCTGTCTGCCAATCCTGTTTCTATGCCCGGTAAGGATAAACTGAAACGATCAGCTGAGGAACTGACAAGATCGCAGATCGAGTACCTGTCTGTTGCTTTTCTGGAGAATGACATCACCCCGGGCCAGCTTAATGACCTGGAGCAGAACCTTTCTGTCCATCCTGAACACAGGAAAATTTTTGATGCCATCCAGAAAACCCGTCTTGATACTGCCCCTGTCAGATACAATAACAAACTACTTCTGAAAAAGCCGGATAACGTATGGCGCTTTCTACGTTACTCAGCTATTGTACTAGGTACAGCTGCAACAATAGCTATTCTTGTACTAAGTGCCGTTTTTATACCGCGTTATCTGTCCCTTAAGACACAAGCCATAACTGAAAAATATATGTCCGGAAATAATACCGGTCACATTGAAATTACAACTCCTGAGGTACTTCATGAGACTCCAGGAATGAACAAAAATTCATCTCTGGCTTCATCATCAGTTATGGAAACTACAAAATCAACAGGCTTTTCGGTAAAAGAAGCTCTTGCGGACAGTTCTCCGGTACCTGATACTGCACAAGCCCTTGTTATCAGATCGACACCTGCAATATCACCTGTTACCACAGCTAATCTGAAAGCTGCTGTAAGTGACAGTAACGGAAACAATATCCTGTTATATAACGGCTACATCAATATAGCAGCAAACGAAAATGATCAAAGGAGCAGATTACAGCAATATCTTGCAGGATTCTTCCGGGAAAGGATCCTGAAAGATGATGTAGTTACTGATGATCCCATTAAATCATATGAAGTGGCGCGGGCCGGTATTGAAGGCCTCAACAGGCTTCTTGGATGGGAAATGGCCCTGGTAACAACAAGTAACGAAGCAGGCGATTTACAGTCGTATTATTTCAGCTCAGGATTATTAAAAGTAAATATCCCTGCAAAAGATGAAAAAAACGGTTTGTAACCTTCGTGCCGGTTAATTCGTCTTAAACGCAGAGAGACATTACAAAGTGAATAAATGAAAATATATTCTGACTTTAAAGATTAATACTGATGAAAAGAACGGGTTTAATTATTTTTTTGCTGACATGTATTATTTGCGTTTCCGGACAGGGATCATCCGCTGCCGGTTCAAAGATCCATGAAAAAGAAAATTCAGATTCCAATAGTATAGTAAGGGTGATTGCCGGTAAAGAAAGGGTGATTGTTGAGAGTGACAGCAGTTCTGTAAAGATACAGGCTGGTAACCGGGAAATAGTGATCACAGATAATTACGAAAACAGGTTCCCAAAAGTTGAAATAGACAAGAGAACCAGAGAAGACAACTTATGTGATGACGAGGAAAAAGATCTCAAAGCAGAAAGAGAATGGAACAGAAGAAGATTTAAAGGACATCTGGCAGGTATTGAAGCCGGTTTTAACAATTACCTGACTGACGGATATTCTGTTTCTCTTCCGGATAACATTAATTATATGTCGCTTCACACGGGTAAATCCCTTAGTTTTAACCTCAATTTTACACAACTGAGCATCGGACTGGCCCGGCATATAGGATTTGTCACTGGTCTGGGAGTAAACTGGAATAATTATGTCTTTGAAGGGAACAATAATATTGTGAAGGGAGAAAACGGGGTTATTGAAATGCTCAATCCTGATGGTGTGCTTAAGAAATCAAAACTTACTACCATGTATCTTCAGCTGCCTGTATTGTTCGAGTTGCAAATCCCTACTGATCATAAGCGTCTTAATCTTTCATTCGGGACAATAGGAGCAGTTAAATTACACTCCCATTCCAAGATGGTATATGATAATGACGATAAAATCAAGTCTGACGATGATTTCAGCCTGAATATGCTACGCCTTGGTGCTACAGCACGTCTGGGGTATGAAAACTTTGCCATCTATGGAACATATTATATGACTCCGCTTTTCAAAACAGATAAGACTCCCGGGGGAACAAACCTCTTCCCCTATGAAATAGGTCTGGCATTTACCATTGATTAGTTTTTTTTCGTTCCTGAATATATTGAAGAGGCCGTCTCATAACATAAGTGAGACGGTCTTCTCATTTTTTCCTTTCCTCTTATCCCGGTATATTACTTTTTGTATACTTTTATTCTGAATATATTTGTTCCAAACAATGGATATGATACCGGAAAACACTCTGTCGCAACGTGAATTAAGACCTTATTTCAGACAAACCTCACTTCGTGAAATAGGAATTACAGGGCAGGAAAAACTAAAGAAAGCATCTGTTGCGGTGGTGGGTACAGGTGAACTGGGATGTCCCCTGTTCCAGTATCTTACGGCAGGAGGAGCAGGTTTCATATTAAATGGCAAAATATTAGTGTTTAATTTATTGTATAGTTCATTCTGGTTGCTGGATATTAAAAAAGCTCCATAGGATAATATCTGACCTTATGTTTTTTATACTATATTACACAATATTTACTTTATACATTATTTTGAATATTAAATAATTAAACCCAGTATTATGAGACTTTTACTAATAAGCAATTCTACGAATCCGGGAGAACCTTATCTTGATTATCCGAAGAAAAAAATCGGTGAATTTCTGGGTGATAATCCTGTAAAAGCTTTGTTTCTGCCTTATGCTGCCGTAACATTTTCATACGATGCCTATGAAAAGAAAGTATCTGAAAGGTTTCAGGAGACAGGTCATAATGTAGTTTCAGTCCATCACTACGATGACCCTGTCAAAGCTGTCAGTGAAGCATCAGCGATAGTTGTTGGTGGTGGTAATACATGGAAACTTATAAAGAATATTCAGGATAAAGGACTTATTGATATAGTGAGGCAAAAAGTATTGGGAGGCACTCCTTACATAGGATGGAGTGCAGGGTCAAATGTAGCATGCCCAACTATTAAAACCACTAATGATATGCCTGTAATGGAACCTCGTTCTTTTAATTCTTTCAATCTTATACCATTCCAGATAAATCCCCATTATCTTGATGCCAATCCGGCGGGTCATGCAGGTGAAACAAGAGAACAGCGTATTGAAGAATTCATAGAAGCAAATCCTGATGTTTATGTAGCAGGCCTGAGAGAAGGAACGATGCTGCTTATTGAAAATGAAGAGATAAATCTTTTCGGTCCACGCAAGGCAAGAATATTCAGGAAAGGAAAGCCTCCAATTGAAGTTGGTCCGGATGATGATCTCACATTCCTGCTCGAAAGAGAATCTTAAATTAATTCAAATAAACTAACTTTGTCGCCGTTATATGATCTGCAGTAATAAATTCTGTGCCGGGAATGAAATCTTATATTAAAGTAATACGGATTATTGCAGCTATTGTATTTGTATTATTCATTGCACTTTTTACCTCTTCACTGATCATTCAGGATAAGGTTGCTGATATTATTCTCAGATCGCTCAACAGGAACCTGTCAACCAAATACGATTTTGCTACAGTAAAACTGTCTTTTTTTAAAAAATTCCCCAAAGCCTCTCTCGATCTCAGGGATGTTGTCGTATATTCTTCTCCGGGATTTGACACCTCCTGTTTTATAGATGTTGATACCGATACACTTCTCTCAGCCGAATCGGTTATTATGGAATTTAAAATAACAGATATTATTGCCGGAGAATATAATATTGAAAGAATAGGAATAAAAAACGGTTTCCTTAATTTACTGACAGATACATCAGGACTGGTAAATTATGTTATAACAACCGGTAATAAAGGTAAGAACGGGAACATTTTCACAATCGATCTGAACCGGATAAACCTTACAGATGTTGCTGCTCAATACAATAATTTAGCTATAAACCTGTTGATCAGAGGATTTGCTGAATCGGGACATTTAAAAAGCCGTATTTCAGGTGATCATATTGATTTTACTGCAAAGGGGAAGCTTAAAGTTGAACATTTCAGGCTTAATAATTTCAGTATGACCAGGAGTGTAGATACCGATCTGGATGTAAATCTGCACCATTCGGATACAGGAACCTCTTTTACCAACAGTAGAATTTATATAGACGATTATGATTTTGGGCTCAATGGTCATGTATCTTCAGAAAACGTTCTTGATCTTATTCTGAGAGGAAATAACATCGATCTTTCAGCAGTAAAAAATTACTTCCCTGAGAAATACACTAAAACCTTATCTGAATATAATCCCACAGGTATTCTCAATATTGAGAGCCGTTTCACCGGCTTGCTGAGCAGGACAAGTCCTCCTGAAATAAATATTATTTTCCGCTTGGATAACGGAAGTATAACATATGATAAATCAGAATTATCCATAGATAATCTGTCATTCAGTGGTCACTACACCAACGGATCACAAATGATCCCCGAGACCAGTTCTCTATCTCTTACTGGTTTTGAAGGGAGACTTGGCTCAGCAACTTATAAGGGTTCCTTTCTGTTATCTGATTTTAATGCCTTGAACAGCAGGCTCATGATGACAGGAAGATTATTCCCCGCAGAAATAATTTCATTTTTTAATTTAAAGAATATTATCTCAGCAAAGGGGACTATTGATTTCGATATTGATATGAAAGGCAATCTTCAAAGAAGGAAAAAATACTCGTTCCCGGATTTCTTTAATTTCAGACCGGAAGCTGAACTTAACTTCAGGTCTTTTGGCATAGTTACAGAAAATAACAAATTTACACTTGAAAACGTCAACGGAGATCTTTTTGTTTCTGATACCACTATTGCCAGAAACCTGAGATTTACATACAGAGATCAGCCATTTGAAATAAGTGGTAAGATGATCCGTTTTACTGACTGGATTTCTGGCAAACCTGCTGTTATGAATGTCACTGCAGATGTATCATCTGAAAATATAAGTCCCGAAAATCTGTTTTCAGATACTTCATCTGAATCTTCTTCAGGCGGTAAACTGAAACCTGCAATTCTTCTGCCCAGGAATATGCTGATGGATATAAATTTCCGGATTGATAATCTTTCCTATAAAAGTTTTTCTGCTTCTGACATTAGTGCAACAGTTAATTATTCTCCCGGAATGATAAGTTTTAAATCATTAAATTTATGTTCACTTAACGGGCTTATAACAGGTGATGGTTTTTTTGCTCAAAACAATGATAAATCATTCTTATTGAAGGGTGTTTTTGATCTTGAGAAAATTGATATAAACAATACTTTTTCCACATTCAATAATTTTGGCCAGAAATTTATTGTATCGGAAAATCTCCAGGGATTATTATCAGGAACTTTATCATTACTTATACCCATGGACTCGCTACTGAAGCCCGACATTAAATCTCTTGTAGCTGAGGGTAATTATATTATTTCCGATGGAGCGCTTATTGATTTTGATCCGGTAAAAGAGCTTTCCTCTTTTATAGAACTGTCGGAACTGCAAAATATTCATTTCGAAGAACTTGAAAATGATTTCTTTATCAGGAACAATTCCCTTTTTATACCTCAGATGGAAGTAAATTCTTCTGCTGCTGATCTTTCTATAAATGGCCGGCACGATTTTGAAAATAATTATGAATATCATGTTAAGATCCTCTTATCAGAAATCCTGAGCAGGAAAATCCGTAAACCACGTCCAAATACTACTGAATTCGGGGCTGTTCAGGATGATGGTCTGGGGCACACTTCCCTGTTTTTAAAAATAGCCAATAAGGGAAAAGAAGTAAAAGTCTCATACGATATCAAAGCTGCAGGGAACCAGATCAGGGAAGATATCAAAACAGAAAGGCAGACACTCAGAAATATCCTTAATGAAGAATATGGGAGAACCACTTATGATAGTCCCGATACTTCCCGTTCTACAGGAAAAACCCGGCGCTTCAGGGTTATTTGGGAAGAAAGGGACGGAAATAAAGCAGAATAAAAAATTCAGAAAGAAAATAAAAATCAATCTTTAATAGTTTTAAAGAAGACAAAGTAAACTGTTTATTCGGTTTTGAATAGTTACCGTCATAGAACATTGTGGATGCTGGCACTCTTCATGCTTGCCGTCATGACAGGTATAGGGTCACTTGCCTATACCAATTATCTTGTTGACATATTGAAGGAAGAAGAAAGAAAGAAAGTTGAATTATGGGCTGAAGCAACAATAATAATCAATTCTGCTGATACTGAAAATAATCTGGAATTCCCGTTTTCAATAATTGAAAATAACACTACCATTCCCGTTATTCTGACCGATGAAGCTGACAAAATAATAAGCTCGGGCAATTTTGATGCTGTACGTATGCTTGATTCTGTTTATATGCAGGATCAGCTTAACAGAATCAAAAAGAGGAAAGATCCCATAATTATTAATCTGGGTAATGGTTTTATCAACAGAATATACTACAAAGACAGTATCATTCTTACCCAGTTGATCTATTATCCCTATGTTCAGTTAACAATTATTATCCTGTTTATTCTGGTTGCTTACCTTGCTTTCCGCTCATCAAGGAAAGCAGCTGATAATCAGGTATGGGTAAGCATGTCAAAAGAGACAGCTCATCAGCTTGGAACTCCTACCTCTTCACTTGCAGGATGGGTAGAAATTTTACAGGAACGACATCCGGGTATTTCAATAACAGCTGAAATTGGCAGGGATGTTGAAAGACTGGAAAAAATAACCGAGCGCTTTTCCAGGATAGGATCCAGACCTGCACTGAAAAAAGACGATATTATTCCTATTATCTCACGTACAATTGATTACCTTAAGACACGCTCATCATCGAAAGTGCAGTTTATTGCTGATTTTGACAGATCAAAACAAATTATTGCACCTGTAAATGCACCTCTCTTTGAATGGGTAATAGAGAATCTGGCAAAAAATGCCATTGATGCCATGGAAGGCAGTGGTGTAATTATTTTCAGAGCAATGGAAAATGGCAAAACTGTAATTATTGATGTTACAGATACAGGGAAAGGTATTCCAAAAGGCTCCTTCAGAAAAATTTTTGATCCCGGATATTCCACGAAACAGAGAGGCTGGGGTTTAGGTCTTTCTCTGGCCAAAAGAATAGTGGATGAATTTCACTCAGGACGTATTTATGTACGCCAGTCAGAGCCTGGAAAAGGTTCATGTATAAGGATCATCTTAAAGAAATAATTACTGTATCGCGGCTTACAGTTATCGTATAACAGGGAATGAATAGAAAAGACATTGAAATAATGGCACCGGCCGGATCGTATGAGTCTCTCATAGCTGCTATACAGGGAGGAGCCGATTCTGTTTATTTCGGTGCGGAAAATCTCAATATGAGAGCCGGTTCATCACATAATTTCACTTTGGATGATCTGCGGAAAATTGCATCAATCTGTTCAGCAGATGGATTGAAAAGTTATCTCACTGTGAATGTTGTAATTTATGATGATGAGATAACACAAATGCATAAAATTATTGATACTGCGGCAGAAAGTGGTATCACAGCAATAATTGCTTCTGATCTGTCAGCCATCAGATATGCCCGTAGTATTGGGATGGAGGTTCATCTCTCGACACAAATGAACATTAGCAATACAGAGGCCTTGAAATTTTTTTCACCGTGGGCCGACGTTGTTGTTCTGGCCAGAGAGCTCAATCTCCACCAGGTTAAGCATATCTGTGATTCTATTTCTGAACAGAACATCCGGGGGCCCGGCGGAGATCTGATCAAAATTGAAATGTTTGCTCACGGAGCTTTGTGCATGGCTGTTTCCGGCAAATGTTATCTCAGCCTGCATGAAAATAACCATTCAGCTAACCGTGGTAATTGCTATCAGACCTGCCGTAAATCCTATATAGTGACTGAAAAAGAATCAGGCTATCAGCTGGAGATAGATAATGAATACATTATGTCACCAAAAGATCTTTGCACCATTGGCTTCATTGATCAACTTTTAAATGCAGGCGTCAGAGTACTGAAAATAGAAGGACGTGCACGTTCACCTGAATATGTAAAAACAGTATCAGTATGTTATGATGAAGCAGTGAGAGCTGTTGAAGAAGGATCTTTTTCAACGGAAGCTGTAGAAGGATGGAAAAAACGGTTGTCAACGGTGTTCAACAGAGGCTTCTGGGACGGATATTATCTCGGACAAAGCCTCGGCGATTGGAATACAAATTACGGATCCAGCGCAACGAAAAAAAAGGTTTATCTGGGTAAAGTCACCAACTATTTTAAAAAGATCCGTGTAGCTGAAATTAAACTTGAAAACGGTAATCTTGAACCAGGGGATCATCTGCTTATAACAGGCCCTTCCTCAGGCGTTGTTGACCTTATAGTACAGGAGATAAGAGTCGATCTTAAGGAAACAGAAAAAGCTCTGAAAGGAGAATATTGCTCAATAAAAACCAAAGATGTTTTAAGAAGGTCCGACAAAGTCTTTAAATGGATCGATTCCTCTAATGATAACGAGCAATAAAGGAATAAGATCAGATTTTTATCTTATGTGATGCTTCAATTATCAGTTCTGCATTATGTTTTACATCGTAAACAGTATCGGATTCTACATAAATGATTGTCTTTGATGGTTTTCTTGAAAGACTGTACATATATGTCCTGTCATAATATCTGAGCATGATCCTGACAGCCTCTTCCATGTTGCTTGATTCAATAGCTGTAAGCACCTTTTTAGTATTTTCGCCGCCCAGCCGTTTACTGACTTTTGTAACGCACTCCCGCAGATGATCATGGGGAAAAGCAGCATATTCCTCTAACAATTTGGGGATTCTATTTTCAACATCAATCATGAGAATGATTGCAGGTGCTGTTTTTAACTGAGAATAAAAATTATCCGGCATAAAGACTGACCCAATATTTCTGCTTTCATCCTCAACCCACACCGGCTCATCCTGTGTTATCCTGTCCCATTCATTAAAGAGCCTGTTGGCAAAATGTTCTGAAGAAGGCTGCAGATCCTGTCCGAGTGCACCAAAGGCAGAACCTTTATGATTGGCAAGATCTTCAAGGTCTATCACCTGATGACCGCCGGTATATAAATACCTTAATATTTCTGTTTTACCGCTTCCTGTCATGCCTCCGAGAACAATAATCTTTTTTTTCCTGTCATAACTATTAAGAATATGATGTCTGTAAGATTTATATCCTCCTTCCAGGATTTCCGTTTTAATACCACCCAGAGAAAATAACCATCCCATTGTTTCTGAACGCATACCTCCCCTCCAGCAATAAACAAGAAGACGATTATCCACAGCATGACTGAGAGCCTTTTCAAGCCGTGAATCAATTGCCGGTCCAATCAGTTCCAGCCCTTTTAATATAGCTTTTATTCGTCCCTCATTCTTATATGTAATACCGACGATCTCCCTCTGCTTATCATCAAATAAAGGAATGTTAACTGCACCCGGTATATGCCCGGTTTTATACTCTCCGGGAGACCTCACATCTGCTATGGGAACAGAAGCGGATAATCCGAGAAATTTTACAATATCTGTTTTATTGACAGTCACTTCTAATACAAATAAAAAAATCTTATTATTCTTTATCCCAAACATTTCAGGATATGATAAACGGATAGAATTCCCTGACTCAAAAGAAAAAGACTATTCAGTGTTATTTGTTTTATTATCAGTCAGCTTTGAAATGTTTAATAAATAGTTTTCTGAGTTCATCTATTCTGACAGGTTTGGCAACAAACTCCCTTATACCTGATAATTCTGATTTTTTCTTTGTTTCGGGCATCGTGTCAGCAGTAAAAGCTGCAATTAAAACAGAGCTGTCATGTTCAAGTATCTTTCTTGATGACTCAAAACCATCCATCTCCGGAAGGAACAGATCCATAAATATCAGGTCGTATTTTTTCTTTGTCGCTTTAAGGTATGCATCGTAGCCATCTTCAGAAATATCATATTTATATCCGAGTGTCTGAAGCATTGTCCCGAGCATCTTAAGATTCATTTTATTATCTTCCACGACAAGTATTTTAATATCCTTTCTGATATCATTACCAGTTTCATCTGCCTGTTGTGACTGCAAAAAAGGGAAACACTCCTGAACAGCTGTTGTTAATTTTACAGTATCTACAGGTTTTAAAACATATTTATCAATACCCAGTGATATGCATTTCCGGTAGTTGCCTTTGATATCTCTTGCACTGATCAGCAGAACAATTATCTTTTTTGACAGCCCTTTTTCCCAGATAGCCTGTGCTGCTTCAAAAGCGTCAAAATCGTTCTCATCAACTATTATCAACAGGTTATATTGGTGGCCCGATGAATTCAGGTTAGTTCTTATCTGTTCCAGAGTATTTTTCTGAAAAGTAGTAAGCGATATATTCATCCCCGACTTATGCAGAAGTGTCATTATTTCCTCATCCCTGTTTTGCTGGCCTGTTATTACCATAGCCTTTATTTTTGAAAATGAGTCGATCTCCTCACGATTAACATCTTTGATTATCCTGTCGCTGGAACAGACTACAAGCGAGAAAGAGATTTTTGTGCCTTTGTTTCCTGACAAACCCGACGGGCTTTCCGCTATCAGATCACCTCCCATCAGTTTTATAAGTTGCCGGGCAAGGATAGCTCCAAGTACTGATTTATCATTGTTTTTGATCACTCCGGGTCCATTGTTGTCTATTGTATCTCCGAAGAGGCGTTGGAGAGTATCCTCATTAAAATAATGGCCGGTATCGAGTAATTCAAATTCCAGAGTAATAAAGCCGTTATTTTTGTTTCCTGTACGGCATTTCAGAATTATTTCTCCGTTTTCTGTATTAGTAACAGAATGAAGAATAAGATTTGTTAGTATCTGCCGTATTCTAAAAGGATCTGCAATAATATTTTCAGGAACATTTTTTTCTATTATGCTTTTAAAAACAAGCTCTTTGCCAGTTGTAAAAGCCTTTGCCAATTCTGAACAGTATGTTATTTCTTCCCTGAAATTAAAGGGTTTCTCATCAAGGACCATCTGTCCTGTCTCAATCTTTGAGAAATCGAGTATATCATTTATGATGCTCAGAAGTGTATCTGTCGAGCGGCTCAAAATATCTATTGCATCTTTTATTTCACTGTTCAGTTCGTAACGGCTTAAAACATCTGTTATTCCTATGATACCATTGAGAGGAGTTTTTATTTCATAACTCATTCTGGCAAGGAATTCGGATTTTGCCACATTTGCCTTTGCTTCTTTTTTCCTTGCAGTCTCAAGCAATGTAACATCTGTTAAAAGCTCCATAATAGCTTCTTCTCCATTAAAAGAAAGGGGTAAACTGTTTTTATACAGAATAGTCTCTCCCGTTTGTCCCGGAAGAATGATGAATTGTTCGGGATTGAATGTACTACCCAGGTTCCTGGCAAAATAATAACCTGTTTGGGTTACAGATTCTTCCGGATAAAACTCACCTTCCATATCTTCTTCTCTTTCATAGGAGAAGAATGATGCAGCTATTTTGTTAGCTTTCAGTATTTTCCTGTTCCGATCGTGTAAAATGACTGCCACAGGCATCTCTTCGATAAGTCTGAAAAACATCTTTTCCGACTCAATTAACCTTTTCTTTTCTTTTTTCTGCTCTTTAATATATTTCAGGAAAAACCAAATAATAGTCTGAATAATAAGTAAAGTAGCCAACACAATAAAGATGGAATTCCTGAAGATATATTTCTGAAATCTGTCTGCCGGGGCAGAAAAAACCAGACCAATATCTCTCTGTAAAAGAGTTGTTGAATAATAAGAAGATATCAGTTTTTTGCCTGTTTTATTAATTATTGCATTATGTATTTGATCGCCGTTACTGCCTTTTACAAGATCGTGTACAATTTTTTCCGTTCCGGAATAATCTACAGGTATTACAGCATTATCATAAATAATCTTCCCTGAATCGCTCATGACCCATTGCCACTGATAATCCTTAAGATTAAAAACTGAAAATAAGTCTCTGAAATATTTTTCATAATCAATTTTAACAACGATATTACCAAGGGCAACATTATCTTTTATGAATGGAATGATATAATCTGATTCATTGTTGTCTCTTATTATCTGTTCAATATTATAAAGATGGTTTTGGGAATGGAGTACAAACTTCTGTTCCAGCCATTCACCACTATCTTCATCACGTTTCAGAGTAAACTCGTTTTTCTCATTGTCAAAAATCCTGATATCTGTTACCATATTCTGGTATCTGGAAAATAACAGTTTCATTTTTTCTTTTACTCTGTTCTGTATTTCAGTATCCTTAAAAAAACCGCCCAGATCTTCTGTAAATATTATTTCATTCAGATCACTGGGAAAACCAGTATTTATATCATCGACAGAAAGACCAACTATCTGGGCCTGTCTGCCAAGTAAAGTGGTTATATAACTGATTTGTCTGTCATACAGGTTCCTGTAATAAATGATATTTACTATAAGTATTATAAGGAATGCTGAGTATACTATAATTAACAGTTTTTTCATTCTCAATCAGATTTGCCGTCCAGTGGGCATAAAGATACTCTTTAAAAATATATCATTTTTACTGCTCTATCTGTATTTTCTGTTCTCATCCTCAAGAATGCTCAGGTAGCTTCTATAGCGTAAGGGGTTTATATATCCGGCCTCAACGGCCTTTCTGACAGCACATCCAGGTTCATCTAGATGAAGGCAATTATAGAAGCGGCAGTCTTTGGATATTTTGAATATCTCAGGGAAGAAATGGTAGATCTCATTCCTGTCCATATCCACAATTCCAAATCCTCTTATACCTGGTGAATCGATAAGATATCCTCCAAAGGGTAAGGGATGCATTTCGGGAAATGTTGTTATATGCTTACCCTGTTTATGATAATCGGATACTTCAGCCGTTTTAAGGTTTAAGGAGGGGTTAAATACATTTAGCAGAGTACTTTTACCAACTCCTGAATTACCTGCCAGAAGGCCTATTTTATCTTTCATCTGATCTATAAGGTTGTCCAGACCGTTCATATCTTTCAGAGACAACCTGAAACACTTATATCCTATTTTTTCATAGACGCGGATCAGATTCTCCATTCTTTCGGTCTCTTCTGTATCATAGAGATCTGTTTTATTTATTATAAGATATGCAGGGACACTGTAGGCTTCTGCTGTGACAAGGAAGCGATCAATAAATTCCACAGGTGTTACAGGAAGGATTATTGTTAACATAAGAAAGACCTGATCAACATTAGCTGCAATAATCTGGACCTCTTTTGATAGATTTGATGCTTTTCTGAGTATATAATTTCTTCTCTCAAGTATTTCTGTAATAACTCCTGAATTGGCATTGTCCTCAAAACGGAAAATGACATTATCGCCCACGGCTACCGGGTTTGTTGTTCTGATACCTCTAAAACGGAAACTTCCTTTCAGAGTACATTCGATTGTCCGGTCTTCTCCGTAAAATATCTTGTAACGGCTTCCTGTTGATTTTATGACCAATCCTTTTTCCAATATTATTTTTTGAACAACAAAAGTAATTATTCCGGTAAAATATGTATCTTCCAGTTTTACATTGAATATTATGTGAGAAGAAAAAAGGTGTCTGAAAAAGACACCTTTTTTCTTTTAAAATAAATAATAACCTAACTATCTGATGCCATCAGAAGGAATGGTTTATTTTCAAAACTATGATAGAAAGGTCTCAATCGATCTGTATTATAGTGTTCTGCTACATCAACTACTTTCTTTGATGAAGTGATAACATTTATCGGTAAATTATCATAACGGCCGTTTTTAAGAACGACTATTCTGCCATGAACTCCTTTCAGGATAAGGTCAAGAGCCAGATTACCATAGGCCATGGGGACAATTGAATCGATAGCATCCGGATCACCACCTCTTACCATATATCCCAGTTTCTGATTTATTACATTAATAGTTTTCCCGTTGTTATATTTTGAAGACAGTTCTTTAAGCTCTTGTGAAACCACATCACCGATACCTCCCAGTTTAGCGTGGCCGTAAGCATCTCTTTCACTATCGGCAAATATCATTTCTCCTCCTTTAAACATTGCTCCTTCCGAAACAAGGACAACTGCATATTTGCTTGGATTGATGTTCCTGTCTTCCACAAGAAGTTTTGTCAATAATTCAATATCAAATTTATATTCCGGAATAACACATCTGTTGGCAGATCCGGCCATTGTAGGCAGCATAGCTGTAAAACCGGCATATCGACCGAAAACTTCCAGTACAAGAATTCTTTCGTGTGATCCGGCAGATGTTCTCAGACTGTTTGTCATCTGGATTGTTCTTGTAACACACGTACTGAATCCTATACAATAATCAGTACCGGGTACGTCGTTATCCATGGTTTTAGGAATTGCAACAACGTTAACTCCTTTTTCAAATAAATGAACTCCATAACTAAGAGTATCATCTCCTCCTATAGGAATGAGATAATCTACTCCAAGCCATTCCAGGTTTTTTATAATCTCGGGAGTCAAATCATTTATCTCTTTATTATAGTCCTCCTGGAGATGCACCGGTACAGAAGCTTTTGGCATATGACTGGGGCGGGTCCTGGAAGTATGAAGAAAAGTACCTCCGGTACGTCCTGCTTTGTTAACAATATCATCTGTCAATATCTGGTAACAGAAACTGTTATCAACTTTTTTGTCCCTGATAAGTTCGGTAATACCTGCCCAACCTCTTTTTAGGCCGATAACTTTGTATCCTTCCCTGTTTGCACGTATGGTAACCGCTCTGATAGCCGGATTAAGTCCTGGTACATCGCCACCTCCGGTCAGAATGGCAATAATTCCTTTTGTTTTTTTTACTGTTACGTTTTTCTTATTATTCGTTGTTCCCATTATTAAGATTTTTAACCATTCAAAGTAAAACAATTTAATTTTATTCTGAAAAACAAATAATAATCTTATTATTACAAAATAATTAAACAAATTTTCTGATATAAAAACAGAAAAAATGTTATGTCGAAAGCTAATAAAGTACTCATTACAGGCGGAAGTGGTCTCGTTGGTAAGTATCTGACATCTATGCTACTGGCCGAAGGTTATATAGTAAAACACCTGTCACGCCGGCATAATTCTTTTGGAACAGTCAGGGTCCATCAGTGGGATCCTGACAAGGGAATTGCTGATGATGCCATTTTCAAGGATATTGATTTCATCATTCATCTGGCCGGAGAAAATCTGTCAGGCAAACGTTGGTCAGCAAGACAAAAAGAGGTCATTATGAGAAGCCGTGTTGACTCTGCCAGGTTATTATTTGAAAAAACCGATAAATCCGGACATAAACTGAAAGCATTTATCTCTGCCTCAGCTGTTGGTTATTATGGTTCTGTTACATCCGGAAGAATATTCAAAGAAGATAACCCTCCGTCTGACGATTTTCTTGGTTCGGTATGCAGAGCATGGGAAGAAGCTGCCAATCTCTTTGCATCATCCGGTATCCGTACAGTAAAGATCAGGAGTGGTGTTGTACTTGAAAAAAACTCCGGTGTCCTTGCCTCACTGCTTGTCCCGGCTCATTATGGCATCTTTTCATATCCCGGTAACGGAAAGCATTATCTTTCATGGATACATATTAAAGATCTTTGTGCCATCTACATGAAAGCTCTTCACGATGAAGAGATGTCAGGTGCATATAATGCTGTTGCTCCACATTATACTCAATACCGTGTGTTTATGAAAACACTGGCAATGGTTAAAGGGAAACGCTTCTTTCATCCACCTCTGCCGGCAGTCCTACTTAAATTATTCTTTGGTGAGATGTCACAAATGATACTGACTGGCAGCCGGATCTCTCCTGAGAAAATTATTCAGGCCGGATATAGTTTTTTGTTTGATAATCCACATAATGCACTGAATGATTTACAGAACTGATTACCATATTCATACAACTTTCAGCGACGGTAAGGCAGATCCGGAGGATTATGTCGATGCTGCACTAAAGGCCGGTATAAATGAAATAGGCTTTTCGGAACACTTGTCCCTTGTGAAAGACAGACCTGACTGGTGTATGGAACCATCACAAATAATGACGTATATCAATAAAATTGCCAGCCTGAAGGAAAGAACTTCAGACATCAAAATAAGGACGGGCCTGGAGGTTGATTATATTCCCGGAGCAGAGAAAGAGACAGAATTGTTTCTTAGAGATATGGATCTTGATTACCGGATTGGGTCTGTCCATTACCTGGATCAAAAGACTGTGGATATGAACCCCGGTTTTTATAAGGGGAAAGATATTGATCTGTTGTATAAAGGATATTTTGAAACAGTAATGACAGCTGTTTCTTCAGGTCTGTTTGACATTATCGGACATTGTGATCTTATAAGAATATTTGGCCATAAGCCATCATTCAGCCCTGAATATCTTTACAGAGAACTGGCTGTTTGTCTGAAAGATAATGATATAGTCTTTGAGCTCAATACCAACGGACGGAATAAACCGCTCGGAGATTTTTATCCCGACCGGCAATATCTCCGGTTATTCAGTGAGGCAGGTGTTCCTGTATGTGTTAATTCGGATGCACATCTGCCTGACCGTGTAGGTCAGTATTTTGATGAAGCATACACTCTGCTGAAGAAAAGTGGTTTCAATGAAATGGCTGTATTCTCTTCAAGAAAAAGGGACATAATCCCTTTTTAACTGCCATCCGGTTATTCTGTCTGAAATGAATGTAAACTTCCGGCTTTCTTTACCAGGCTCCCGTCATATGCTCCAGGAATATTTTCACTCCTATTGCAATAAGAATAAGCCCTCCTATAATTTCAACTTTCCGGCCAAGTCTTTTGCCTGCCGATTTACCGATTCTGATAGCAAGCATTGAGGCCAAAAATGTAATTATACCTATGATACCCCCCGAAAACAGTATTCTGATATTAAGCAGGGCAAAGCTTATCCCGACGGCAAAAGCATCAATACTTGTTCCTACTGCTGCTGCCAGAAGATCTTTCCCTTTTGTATAATCTCTTTTCTTCTCTTGTTCTTCTCTGACAATGCCTTCATAGATCATTCTTATACCCAAAAAAGATAAAAGGGCGAGTGCAATCCAGTGATCTGCCGCTTTAAACATGTCACTAAAAAAAGATCCCAAAAAATATCCCAGGACAAATAATCCTGCCTGGAAAACCCCCAGGAAGAAAGCTATTTTGAATGCTTCACGGAACAGGATCCCGTTTTTTATTACACCATACGAAAAAGAAAGGGCGAATGTATCGAAAGATAAACCAAGAGCAACGGCAACAATTGTCAGAAAATCCATTTACCCAAAAAATTGATGCACAAACATACATAAAAAATCTTACACCCCTTTTGAAATTGATATATTTGCACACACTGTATTAATTGAAATGAGAACAGTTATCCAGCGTGTGATAAAAGCTTCAGTCAGTGAAGGCAGACGGGTTTTATCATCTATTGGTCCCGGCCTTGTTGTCTTTCTGGGTATAGAAGGTACCGATAATGATGAAGATATTGAATGGCTTGCTTCCAAGATAGTCAGGTTACGTATATTCGATGACAACAGGGGGATAATGAATCTGTCGGTACTTGAAACAGGCGGAGATATTATTGTTGTCAGTCAGTTTACTCTTCATGCAAAAACACGGAAAGGGACCAGGCCTTCATACATAAATGCTGCCCCCCCGGAAATTGCCATTCCCGTGTATGAAAAATTCATTGCCCGGTTAAATGCTTTACTGGGCAAAGCGGCAGGAACAGGTAAGTTTGGGGCTATGATGCTTGTGGAAATACATAATGACGGTCCGGTTACCATTATAATTGATACAAAAAACAAGGAATGATATATGCAGATAACTCATAATCACTCTTATGACAGGTCATTAAAAAGATCTGTTCTCACAGTATCTGCTTCGGCTGCTTTTCTCACCCCTTTTCTCGGATCAGCAATAAACCTTGCTCTTCCTTCAATAGGGAAGGATTTTAATACTACTGCCGTTGAACTGGGATGGATAGTCAGCAGTTTTATTCTTACCTCTGCTATGTTTCTTCTTCCTTTCGGCAGACTGGCAGACATAAAAGGAAGGAAAAAGATATTCAAATACGGAATAATCCTCTTCACATTTTCAGCTTTTCTGATCATCTTTTCCTGGAATATAGAATCTCTGATCATTTTCCGGATTATACAGGGAATATCAGGAGCTATGATCTTCGGTACCAGTCTGGCAATACTAACCTCCGTCTTTGAACCCGGAGAACGGGGACGGGCTATGGGAATAAATACAACAGCAGTTTATGCCGGTCTTTCCAGCGGGCCTGTTGTTGGCGGTCTGTTGACTCAATATTTCGGATGGAGAAGTATCTTTGTATTCCTTGTCCCTATCGGTATCTTTTCTTTTTACCTTGTAGTAAAGAAAATGAAACCCGAATGGGCAGAGGCTAAAGGTGAAAAATTCGACTGGAAAGGATCCGTTATTTATGGTATTTCTCTTGCCTCTTTTATGTATGGCTTTTCAAAGCTACCACACCCCTCAGGATGGGTTTTCCTGCTTTGCGGTCTGATTTTCGGTTTATCTTTTGTTTTTTTTGAAAAAAGGATAGACAATCCGGTTTTTGATATTAGACTGTTATTGCACAACAGGGTTTTTGCCCTGTCAGGACTGGCAGCTCTTATCCATTATTCAGCTACCTCTGCAACAGGGTTTTTCATAAGTCTTTATCTTCAATACCTGAAAGATCTTGATTCAAGAACAGCAGGTTTTGTTATGATTTCCCAGCCTGTAATGATGGCCCTTTTGTCTCCTATGGCAGGGAGATTATCTGACAAACACAATCCCGGAATCATTGCCTCAATAGGGATGAGTCTCACAGCAACAGGACTGATCATGCTGTGCTTTATCAATGAAAACAGTTCCGTATCACTTATAATCTTTATGCTCATCATAATGGGAACAGGATTCGGTTTTTTTTCCTCACCCAATACCAATGCCATCATGAGCTCCGTGGAGAAAAAGCATTTGGGTATTGCTTCCGGTGTTGTCGGTACCATGAGGATGGTGGGACAAATGCTCAGCATGGGTATTGCAATGATGTTACTGGCTTTATATATGGGACAGGAAGCAATTACACCCGAAACATATCCCGGGCTTATTTCAGGAATGAGAACAGGCTTTGTGATTTTTTCCGGTCTCTGCATAATTGGTATTTTTGCCTCCCTGGCAAGGAACAAAGGGAAAAATCTGAAACCTTAGCTGATAATCTTCAGGGTAATCATTGTACCGGCTACTATCAGTTGAAACAGAGAAATAAACTATATTGAAAAAAACTGTTATTAAAACTAAAAACATTATATTAACCCCCTGCTTTTGGCTGAACATTATCACTATTATTTAAACCGGAAGAAGCAATGACTAAACTATATGAGAAACTCATCAAATCGTGTCCTACAGAGAGTGAAATCAGAAATGGACTTAAAAAAACTGCATCAGCAGTTCCGGATCGTCCGGACAAGCATTTGTTAATGAAAATTCTTAACCTGATAGATCTTACAAGTCTTAATACCACAGATAACAAAAGCCAGATTTTAAGGCTTACCGGCACTGTCAATAGTTTTAAAAGCCGTTTCTCCAATATCCCCAATGTAGCTGCAATATGTGTATACCCTAATTTTGTTCCTGTTGTAAAAGAGAAGCTCACTGCAAAAAATGTCAGGATTTCTTCTGTTGCCGGGGCTTTCCCATCCTCACAAACATTCAGGACCATAAAAGTTGATGAATGTAAAATGGCAAAGGATAACGGAGCAGAGGAGATTGAAACAGTTATTCCTGTAGGTTCATTTCTTGGAACTGATTACGCCTTTGTAGCTGAAGAGATACGTGAAATAAAAAAAGCCATAGGTGACACCACACTTAAAGTGATAATTGAATCAGGCCTTCTGGTCAGCCGTGAATTGATATTCAAAGCTTCCACAATAGCTATGGATGCGGGGGCTGATTTTATAAAAACATCAACAGGTAAAACAAATATTTCGGCTACTCCCGAAGCTGCTTTTATTATGTGTCAGGCAATATCAGATTTCTATTCCGAGACAGGAATTAAAGTTGGTTTTAAAGCGTCCGGTGGTATTGTGACTGCGGCTGAAGCATTTACATATTATCAGATAGTGAATTACTGCCTCGGTGATGAATGGCTTAATAATAATTATTTCCGTATTGGTTCGAGCCGGCTTGCAAATAATATACTGTCCGAAATTGCTGGTGAACGACATGATCATTTTTGAACAGGACCCGGATACAATTTTACAGGATTCTCTTATTCATCAAGCAGATTCATCTGCCCAGAAACCCTTAATTTATTCTGATACTACAGCAGTAAAAGATACTCTTTCGGTTTTTTCTGATACCGTTGCAGTTATAACTGAAAAACAGAAAGATATAAAAGCTGAAAAGGTTGAAGCAGAAGAAATTGTTACTTCAGAATTTTTTGACAGCATATTTACAGGAAAAGAACCGGACTATACCGGGAAATTCCCTTTCCATTTTATAGAAAAGAACCGGATAAGGGAACAGAAGACCAAAGAAGTATTGCTTAAGCATCTGAGAGATGGTGATAATATCCCTGAGAATCCATTTCATCAGGACTGGATGATCATTGTAATCCTTATTTCAGCTTTTATGTATGCACTCCTGGCTTCTCTTTCAGGAAGACTGATCATTGAGGTAAAAAATTTTGTTCTGTTCAGGGGAGTCGATAAATCAATTCCTGATACTTCCGGCTTATTTCAGTGGCAATCAACATTGTTTAATCTGGTATCATTCATAAACCTGTCGTTGTTTTTATATGTTGCAGCTATTCATTATGGGATTACCATATTTCAAGCCTCAGAGATTTTGTCGTGGCTTGTTATATTGGTTGTCCTTATATTGATTGTCACATTACGCCATATTATTTCTCTGGCAGCAGGTAATATCAGTGGACAAAGACATGCTTTCAATGAGTATATAATGATCAATTATTCATTTTACCGTATTCTGTCTTTGGTCTTGTTTATTAATACCATTCTTCTTTTATATACCAACAGTCTCTCTCCGGGATCCTTAATAAGCGCCGGGTTTGCGATTGTTATTATCCTTTACCTATTAAGGCTCATCAAACTTTTTTTCATATTTATAAAAAGGAATATTTCAATTTTGTATTTGATTTTATACCTTTGTGCGCTAGAATTTCTGCCTGTCGGGGTGTTAATTAAATATTTTACAGGCTTGTTTTAGGTCAGCGAATATTTGATCCGGAAAGTAAAACTAAAACTGTAAAAAAGTTGAAAATAAAGAAGGTCTTAGTATCGCAGCCAGAACCAAACAATCCGAAATCTCCATATTTCGATCTGGCAAAAAAGTACAATCTGAAAATTGATTTTAAACCGTTTAACAGGATTGAAGGAGTGTCGTCAAAGGATTTCCGTCAGCAAAAAATCAATATACTTGATTATTCTGCTGTAGTATTTACCAGCAAAACGGGAATTGATCATTTTTTCAGAATATGTAATGAACTCAGGATCTGTGTACCTGATAGTATGAAATATTTCTGTATAACAGAGAATGTATCTTTCTACCTTCAGAAATACATTGTGTACAGAAAAAGAAAGATATTTCATGGCAGAGCAAAATTTCAGGATCTTATTGAAGTAATTGCCAAACACAAGGAAGATAATTTCTTTGTGCCCTTATCGCAGCCACATAATAGTGAAATCTCTGAACTTCTTGATAAACACAATATTAATTACACGATTGGTATACTTTACAGGACAAAAAGCCGGGATTTTTCCAATTTAAAAGATTTTGATTATGATATACTGGTCTTTTACAGTCCATCAGGAATAAAGTCATTAAAGGAAAATTTTCCGGAGTTTAATCAGGGTGATATTAAAATTGCTGCTTTTGGTCCAACAACTATATCAGCGGTTAAGAAAGAGGGTCTTCGGGTTGATATTAATGCTCCTAATGTTAATGCCCCGTCAATGACTATGGCTCTTGATAATTACCTCAAGGAGTATAACAGAAATCTTAAATAAGGTCTTTCTGACATATACATACCCCATTTTCTTTACAGCCTGAGAGCTTGATAAAGAAATATTTTTCCGGTGAATCATTTTTAAATGAATATCAAAAGGCAAACATTCAAAAAGACTGAAAGGCTTTGCAGCCGGAAAGTAATCACAGAGTTGTTTGAATCCGGAAAAACCTACAGTTATTCCTATTACAAAATCCTTTGGCTTCAACTGGATCCCGGTAAGATTCCTTTTCCTGCACAGGTTGCTTTCAGCGTTCCCAAAAAAGTCTTCAGACTTGCTGTTTCAAGAAATATAATAAAAAGGAGGATGAGAGAAGCTTACAGAAAAAAAAAATATATCCTTTACAAGTCTCTGGCCTCAGACAATGTATGTATTGCTCTGATATTCATTTTCAGAGATACATCGATACCCACTTATCAGGAAATAGAAAAAACAATGGATGTAACTATTAACAAGCTCTCTTCGAGGATCAGTGAAACAATAAATTAGTGTTAAAGTTGTCTAAATAATCTCTTTACCAGTATTCTTAAGAAATTTTCTTAGTATTTTCGTCGTTCTTAATCCAGTATTTTATAATGAGAAAAATATTTTTCCGTAAAATAACAATTTTTGTAAGCCTGATAATTATCGGAGTCATCAGTGCCGGTTTCTTTATTACACAGGAAAGTCGCGATTTCCGTATTGCAAAAAACCTGGATATTTTCTTTTCACTTTTCCGTGAACTGAATCTCTTTTATGTAGATGAGGTCAATCCTGACAAAGTGATAAAGACAGGTATTGATAATATGCTAAAGAGTCTTGATCCTTATACTGTTTTTTATCCTGAATCAGAAGCAGATGAATTTGCCTTAATGACAACCGGAAAATATGGAGGCATAGGTTCACTTGTCAGACAGAATGGTGATTATGTAGTTATCGTGGAAGTATATAAAGGCTTTCCGGCCGATCAGGCAGGCATAAAGGCAGGTGATATTATCAAAAAGATAAATGGCGTATCAATAAAAGGTCTTACAACTGAGAATGTCAGTGACAGGTTAAAGGGGAATCCCGGCTCAGAAATTACAGTGACAGTGGAAAGAAATGGCCTCGAATCGGATCATCCCATGAAAAGAGAAAGAATAGCCATCCCTCCTGTCCCTTATTTTGGAATGATTGATTCAAACACAGGTTATATACGTTATATTAATTTCACAGCGGGCTCCCGTCAGGATGTCAAAAAAGCTCTTGATGAATTAAAAAACAGAAACGCCACGCAAATCATCCTTGATCTCAGGTCTAATCCGGGAGGATTGTTGACCGAAGCAGTAGAGATAGTAAATCTTTTCGTCGGACCGGGGAATAATGTGGTTTCCACAAAAGGAAAAGTTAAACAGTTTGATGAAGAGTTTAAAACAACCAGGCCTGCTGTTGATGAGGACATACCCCTGGCAGTACTTATTAACAGACAATCAGCATCAGCAGCGGAAATTGTTGCAGGAGCCTTTCAGGATCTTGACCGGGCTGTTATAGTAGGTCAACGTTCCTACGGTAAAGGACTGGTGCAGGTAACACGTCCACTCAGCTATAATACCCAGCTCAAAGTTACAACTGCCAAATACTATATTCCCTCCGGGAGATGTATTCAGGCTCTTGATTTCTCCAACCGTAATGAAGACGGAAGTGTAGGTATTATACCTGATTCTCTCATTTCTGAGTTCAAAACAAAAAACGGAAGAACAGTAAAAGACGGCGGAGGTATCAGACCCGATATAGAAATCACTCCTGAATCGCTTAGCCAGGTAGCAACAGAATTATATCTCAGAAATTTCATTTTCGATTTTGCCACTTCGTATTACTGGAACCATCCGGAAATAAAAAGTCCTTCTGATTTCGTTTTTACTGATGATGACTATAATGACTTCAGAAATATGCTTGTCAGTCGCAATTTCAATTATAACACTGTTACAGAAACATCAGTAACAAGACTTATTGAAAGTGCAAAAAGAGAAAAATATTATGATGTCCATAAAGAACTGTTCGACAGACTAAAAACAGAAATTGTTCATGACCTGGATCATGATATGATGATTTTCAAGCCTGAGATCACTGAACTGCTCGAACAGGAAATAATCAGCAGATATTTCTACGAGGAAGCATCTGTTGAATGGTCTCTGAAAAACGATGAACAGGTTAATGAAGCACTTAAAGTACTTAACGACACGGAAAGATACAGTTCATTACTTATCGGGACACAAGGGTCAGTGATAACCGCTTCAACCGATCCTGCCGGACAGCGGTAAAAAGTCTTTTAAGGGTTCCTGTTCAAGGTCAGAACCCCTGGTTTTGTAACAATAATCATTAGATGTTGAAAGGTTTATCCGGTGACAGATCACTATGTTTTCTGATCTTTAACCGCCTGCAAAAGGAGGTAAAAATATTACTCTGTCACCTTCCTTTATCTCAGGCTCTTCGTGAACTATCACATTATTTACAGCTATTCTGTAATAATAATGAATAAATTCAGGAAAATCATCTTCAACCCTGTATTTAAGGTCACTGAAAGATTTAATATTTCTGTAATGCTTAGATCCTGTATTCGCCACTTCAGCCAGAACACCAAAAAACATCACATAAATATTCATACTATAAATCTTTAATGTGCTTCCAGCCAGTTTTTGCCTGTTCCCCAGTCGACCTTCAAAGGAACTTCAAGCTTTGCGGCATTTGACATTTCCCCCAGAACCATTTCTTTCAACTCTTCCTTCTCTTTTTCAGGAACCTCAAAGATGAGTTCGTCATGTACCTGCAAGATCATTTTGGAACTGAACTTTTCCTTTTTCAGCCTTTCATGTATCCTGACCATGGCTATCTTGATAATGTCAGCAGCAGATCCCTGTATCGGTGCATTAATAGCATTTCTCTCGGCATTCCCTCTCACTACCTGGTTACGGGAATGGATGTCACGAAGATATCTCCTGCGACCAAACATAGTGGTTACATACCCTTTTTCCCTTGCTACACGGATACTGTCGTCCATATATGTTTTCACAGCAGGATATGAAGCGAAATATCCTTCAATAAGTTCTTTTGCTTCTTTCCTGCCGATTGTCAGGCGCTCGGATAAGCCAAAAGAAGATATTCCGTATATTATTCCAAAATTGGCTGTTTTAGCCTTGCCTCTCATCTCCCGTGTTACTTCCTCTAAATTAACCCCAAATATCTTTGAAGCAGTAGCTGCATGAATATCACTTCCGGAAAGAAAATCGTTTATCATATTCTTATCTCCGCTTAGATGTGCCATTAGTCTGAGTTCAATCTGGGAATAATCAGCAGAAAAGAAGATACATCCTTCTGCAGGGACAAAAGCTTTGCGTATCTCCCTTCCCCTTGTGTCTCTGACAGGTATATTCTGTAAATTAGGATTATTTGAACTCAGTCTGCCTGTTGCCGTGACAGCCTGATTAAAAGATGTATGGATTCTGCCTGTTTTTTTATCAATTAATAAAGGGAGTGCTTCAACATAAGTGGTGAGGAGTTTTTTCAGTCCCCGGTATTCAAGTACTTTATCAATGATCGGATGTTTGTGTGACAATCGTTGCAGTATCTCCTCATTAGTTACAAACTGTTTCGTCCTGGTACGTCTTGCATTATTATCTAGTTTCAGTTTCAAAAACAGAATATCGCCAAGTTGTTTGGGTGAAGAAATATTGAATTCTGTACCCGAAAGTTCAAATATTTCTTTTTCCAGTAAAAGGATATCATCTCTCAGTCCTGCTGTAATTTTCTTCAGTGCTCCTGTATCCAGTATAACACCATTTTTCTCCATATCAGCCAGAACCTGTATCAGAGGCATTTCGATATCACTGGCCAGGGTTGTCAATCCCTCCTCTTCCAGTCTGGGCTGAAATATTTCTTTAAGTTGAAGGGTTATATCTGCATCTTCAACTGAATATTCTTTCAGCTTATCCGGCGGCACACTCCTCATATTCTTTTGTGATTCCCCTTTTTTGCCAATAAGGGTTTCGATATGTACAGGGCTGTAGGAAAGGTATAACTCCGAAAGAAGATTCATGTTATGCCGCATATCAGGTTCAAGAAGATAATGAGCTATCATGGTATCAAACAATGCTCCTCTTACTCGTATGCCGTAATTAGCCAGTACCTGAAGATCAAATTTCAAATTCTGACCTGTCTTTCCAATTCCAGGGTCTTCAAAAAGAGGTCTTATAATATTGAGTCTTTTAATAGTCTCTTCACGTGATCCAGGGAAAAGTATCAGATAACCTGATCCCTTTTCCCATGAAACCGCCAGTCCGACAATTTCTGTGGCAAGAGGATTAATTGAAGTAGTCTCCGTATCAAAGCAAAAATCCTTCTGTTTTTGTATTTTATTCACCAGATCAGCCACTTCATCATCTGAATCAACAAGATAATATTTATGTTCTGTGTCTTCAATAGTCTTCTTTGATGAAGATGATAAGTTTTCTTCCTGTTCAGAAAAAAGTGAGGTCTGGTATGAATCATCTGGCAGATATAACTGGTTTTTCCGGAGGCCGGAAATTTCCTTTCTGTTTTCAGCAATAATTTTTTCAGCTATGGTTTTAAATTCCAGCTCATCAAACAGTTTCTCCAGTTTTTCAATATCAGGTGTCTCTTTAATAAGTTGCTTTTCATCAAAATCAACGGGTACATCAACAATTATTGTAGCCAGTTCCTTTGACAGTTTTATTTGATCTTTATTGTTTACAATAATTTCTTTTAATTTTCCTTTAAGTTCATCTGTATGTTTAAATAGTTCTTCCACAGATCCATATTCCGAGATCAGTTTTTTTGCTGTCTTGGGCCCAATACCCGGAGCTCCCGGGATATTATCAGATGAATCACCCATAAGAGCAAGAATATCTATTACCTGCTCAGGTTTTTCTATGGAGAATTCTCTTTTTACATCCTCAACACCCCATTGAACAGCATCATTCCCGCTTCTGGAAGGCTTATACATAAAGATATTATCAGTAACCAACTGGGCAAAATCTTTGTCAGGAGTCATCATGTAGGTCGTAAAACCTTTCTTCGATGCTTTTTTTGCCATGGTTCCTATAATATCATCTGCTTCATAGCCCTGAAAATCAATAACAGGTATTTTATATGCTTCAAGCAGTCTTTTAATAACAGGAACAGCATATTTAATATCTTCCGGTGTCGCATCCCTGTTAGCCTTGTAACTGTTGAACAACTCATGACGGAATGTAGGTCCGGGATAATCAAAGACCACTGCAATATGTGATGGTTTTTGTTTACGGAGAACCTCTTCAAGTGTAAGAAGAAATCCAAAGACTGCTGAGGTGTTCTGGCCCTTTGAAGTCATTCTTGGATTTTTAATAAATGCATAATATGACCTGAATATCAAGGCATAAGCATCCAGAAGGAACAGTTTTTTATTATTTTCCGGCATAGATATTATTCATTATCCGAGGCAAACCATTCAGCATAAGATTTTGCCGTTTCATAAAGCCTCATACTGTGAAGACGGATACCGGCAGGCAATTCTTTCTTTATTCTGCCGGCAAAATCAACTATAAGATTTTCACAGGTAGGCTGATAATCAACAATGATCGTATTACCAAATGCCTCTGCAATTATTTCTCTTTTGTTATTGTCAAAATCTTTACTTAAAACCACAGAATGATCAAACTTATCTGTTATTTTCGTCTTCACCAGATTATCCAGATCAGTAAAATCCATTACCATCCCATTCTTTGGATTATTCCTGTCATTAAGCGGAATTCCCGACAAAGTTACGTACAAAAGATAAGAATGTCCGTGAACATTTCTGCAAGGACCATCATAATTTACCAGGACATGAGCCATTTCGAATGAAAATTCTCTTGTTATTCTAATAAGTTGCTTCATGAACCTTGAATTGTTTTTACTTTCAAATTTAACTATTATTACGGATTAGCATGCATTTCCGCTTTTGTAATAATCTGAACAAAATATATTAACTATTGTTTAACAATCAGTTATTGAATTAATATTTACCTTTGTATTTTCAACTATAAGTTATACTGATTAAATGGAAGACAAAAAACAGATACTCACATTCCCTGCTCTTTTTGAAGCCACTCTTGAAAGATGTAGTGATTTACCGGCTTATGCTTTTGTTGGAGAAGAACCTATATCCTTCCGGACAACGGCTAAAAAGATACATGCATTGACAGCCTTTCTTGAAAAAATTGATATTCATCCGGGAAACAAAGTTGCAATACTTAGTACTAATATGCCGAATTGGGGAATAGCATATTTCGCTATTACTTTTATGGGAGCTGTTGTTGTCCCGATTTTACCCGATTTTTCGCCTGATGAAGTTGCAAATGTTCTGGATCATTCCGAAGCCAAAACGATTTTTGTTTCTTCCGGCCTTCTCGGAAAGATAGAGAATTATAAATCCGATTTCCTGAAAAATCGCATAATGATTGAAGATTTCTCGCTGCTGACCAATGATAATACATCTTTTCAGTTTGATCCTGATGCCATACCCTCAATAAGATACAATGTAAATGAAGATGATATTGCGTCAATTATTTACACTTCAGGAACAACCGGGCGTTCAAAGGGAGTGATGCTGACACATAAAAATATTTCCTTCAATGCTCTGAAAGGAAGAAGAATACAATATCTCGACGAAACAGACAGGTTTCTTTCGGTTTTACCTCTTTCACATACTTATGAGAACACCCTGGGATTGATTTTACCCATGCTGTGTGGAGCCTGTGTCTATTATCTGAGAAAGCCTCCTACTCCTTCTGTGCTTATTCCGGCTCTTGAAATTGTAAGACCTACCACTATGCTTACAGTACCTCTTATAATTGAAAAGATCTATTTCAATAAAATACTTCCCACATTCACTGAGAAAAAACTAATACGTCTGCTTTACAATATCCCTATTATCAGAAAAAAACTGAATAGTATTGCAGGGAAAAAGCTTTATAAGACTTTCGGAGGCGAAGTAAAATTCTTTGGTATCGGAGGTGCAAAACTTAATAAGGCAGTTGAAAGATTTCTTCGTGAAGCATCTTTCCCTTATGCCATAGGTGTTACGGACTTACTGAAACAGCACCTCTTCTTGCAGGTGCAAACCCCAAAGAAACGGTTTTCGAATCAACCGGCCCTCCAATTGAAAATATTGAGCTGAAAATAAACGATCCTGATCCTAAAACAGGTGAAGGTGAGATATGGGCACGCGGTCCGAATATAATGAAAGGATATTACAAAGAACCTAAGCTGACAGCTGAGGTACTCACTGAAGACGGATGGTTCAAAACAGGTGACCTGGGAGTGCTGGACAAAGAAAATAACCTTTTCATTAAAGGCAGGCTCAAAAATATGATTGTAGGTGCAAGCGGAGAAAATATTTATCCTGAAGAGATAGAATCAGTAATAAATAATTTCCGCTTTGTGGTTGAGTCACTGGTCATTCAGCAAAAGGGCAAACTTGTTGCTCTTGTGCATCTTAACATGGAAGAGATTGAGAAGAAATATCAGGTCATAAGACAGGATATGGCTGATTTACTGGAAGATAAGAAACAGGAATTACTTACAGAATTAAAAGAGTATGTCAATTCAAAAGTAAATAAGTTCAGCCAGATTAATAAAGTTGAGTTACAGCCTGTCCCCTTCCAGAAAACAGCCACATTTAAGATCAAGAGATTTCTGTATACATGATTTTCTGAAAGACACAGTACCTCCAATAAAATTATAAAGGGTGTAGTTACTATTGTTACTACACCCTCTTTTTTTTTTCAATCATCCCCTACTAAGCCAGGGCCTGCTGATATCTTTTATTTATTTCATCCCAGTTAATAATGTTCCAGAGATTATCGATGAAATCAGCTCTTTTATTCTGATATTTCAGGTAATAAGCATGCTCCCATACATCAAATGTCAGCAGAGGTATACCTTTAATCGGAGATATGTCCATAAGCGGATTATCCTGGTTGGAGGTACTTCCCACAGCCAGATTCTTATCAGGGGTCATATAAAGCCAACCCCATCCGCTTCCAAATTGTGTTTTGGCTGCAGTTCCCAGATCTTCCCGGAATTTATCAAATGAACCGAAAGCTTTGTTTATAGCTTCAGAAAGTCCGGCAGATGGTTTGGAGGAACCTTTACCCAGACTATACCACCAAAGAACATGATTATAAAAACCTCCTCCATTATTCCTTATTGCATTTCCTGCTTTCGATACTTCAGCAAAAATCTTTTCAATCGGCATATTTTCATAAGGAGTACCTTCAACAGCTTTCATAAAGTTATTGTAGTATCCCCTGTGATGCCTGTCATAATGTATCTCAACAGTTTGAGCATCCATGTAAGGTTCCAGACCGTCATATGCATATGGCAATGACGGAAATTCAGGTTTTTGCAAATTTTCCATTTTTATCCTTTTTAAGTTATTTAATTCATTTGATACCGCTTTCTTTGATATAAGAGTTGCTGCAGCTCCTAATCCGATATTTCTAATAAACTTTCGGCGTTCCATTTCGTTTTAAGTATTTAAGAGTTTAACAATCTATACCGGGATATGTTCACTATAAATTAAATCACCATAAGAATTACCATAAAATTACTAAATTAATCGCAACTTTATTGATTTGTTTACCGTTATACGAATATCGGCATATTTAACATGTTATTTCATAAAATCAGTTTTTTGTGACATAAATAAAATAGTTTTGTGCAGACAGTTAAATTCTGAACAATAACATAAAACCTGACCATATGAACAGAAGTAAAAATCTTGTAATAATTATTCTTCTTCTTGGCATCCTGATTTCAGCTTGCAGGAAAGATAAGGGAGATCCTCCCGTTCTTCCGCCTTCCGGATCATTTGTAATTGATTTTTCAAATTTTGAGCCGGGGAAAAACAGTGATAATATTTTATTATCCAAAGGTATAGAAAACAGCAACTGGGAGTTTTCTGCCGTTGTTGCCGGTTACTTCAGATCTCTCATAACAACAACACTTGCTGTTCCGGTTACAGCCTTCCAGAGAGCTGCCAGCCAGTCTCCTGCCTACCTCGACGATAAAACATGGCAATGGAAATATAATGTTTCATTTCTGAGTACAACTTACCAGGCACGTCTTACTGGTCAGACAAGGACTACTGATGTACTGTGGAAAATGTATATTTCAGCTGAAGGAAGTTCAGGTTTTGATGAATTTTTATGGTTTGAAGGGACCTCTCAAATTGATGGCAGTTCCGGAAAATGGTCACTTAATCACAGTAATCAGTACCAGGAACCTCTGCTTAAGATCGAATGGACTGAAGAGATAGGGGAAACAAACTACTTAAAAGTAAAATACACTTACGAAAGAACTCTTAATGATGACAGAGATGATGATCCTTTCAATTCAAGTTATATTGAATATGGCAGATCATCAGGAGTTTATGATTCATATTATAATATTTACTATTACAATGGCCTGAAGTTTTCCAATATGTCTGTTGAATGGAATTCGGTTACGCGTAACGGACGTGTTAAATGCTCTGATTTTTTTGGAGATGACCTCTGGCATTGCTGGGATGGTAATTATGTGAATATTACATGTTAGAATAAGCTTTTCTTTGTAGTCTTATTAATTGAACTTTTTTTACTATTTTGCCCCGTTTAAATTATTGATTATATGACAGTGGGTAAGAAATCTCTGTTGATTATTCTTATTATTCTTGTTGCAGATCAGATCCTTAAGATATGGGTAAAGACACATATGCAAATCGGAGAAGAAATATCTCTATTCGGCAAATGGGGAATGCTTCATTTCATTGAAAACAACGGGATGGCTTTTGGAATGGAGATGGGAGGAAAGACTGGAAAATTGTTATTGAGTATATTCAGGATAATTGCCATTACAGCCATTGCCGTGTTTCTTCATTCGTTAATACAGAATAAGACAAATACCGGCCTTATAATTGCTGTAAGTGCTATTCTGGCAGGTGCTGTCGGCAATATGATTGACAGTGCTTTTTACGGGATTATTTTCAGTGAGAGTTACACCCAGCCTGCAGTTATGTTTCCTCCTGAAGGTGGATATTCATCATTTCTGCTAGGAAGAGTCGTTGATATGTTTTATTTCCCCATAATAAATACACACTGGCCTGAGTGGTCTCCTTTCCGGCCAGGAGAGTCTTTTGTTTTTTTCAGACCGGTATTTAACATTGCCGATTCCGCAATTACTTGTGGCGTATTTGCAATCCTCCTATTTCAAAAGAAAATGTTCAAAGATTTCAAGTAAGATCTTTGTGTAATCCTTTCCTATTCCTCTTCACAGCAATCACTGATACACTTAAGCAGATAACTCAGGCTCTCGTGTTTAAGGAAATACCATGTATTCTTACCCTCTCTTTTTGAGGCCAGCACACCCCTGTCTTTCAATATTACAAGATGATGTGAAGCCATAGCCTGTTCAATACCCAGATTGGTATGTATTTCTGTAACAGTCTTTTTCTTCCCGTGTTCAAGGAATCTGATTATTGAAATCCTAACAGGATGAGCTATTGCTTTTAACATTGAAGCTGCTTTTGCAAGAGTTTCGGGTTTAAGTTCTCTTTGCTTCATAACCATAAAATGAAAGCCAAATATATACAAATATGTTAATATGTCATCAACAGAAGGTCTATGATTAATAAACGTTATATACAGATTTTATTATATTTGACGAAAAGATCCACATGCCGGTTCTCAGAGAAATCCGTAAGCCTGTTGATAAAGAGATGCATAAATTTGAATCTTTCTTTTACAGGACTATGCAGAGTAACATACCCTTACTCCGGATAATTCTGAATTATATTTTACGCAGAAAAGGGAAACAGATGAGACCTCTGCTTGTATTTCTTACAGCGGGACTTAATGGTAAAATATCAGAATCTACCTATGTGGCTGCTACCCTTATTGAGCTTCTTCATACTGCATCTCTTGTTCATGATGACGTTGTTGATGATGCTTATGAAAGAAGGGGTGCATTGTCTGTCAATGCATTGTGGAATTCAAAAATAGCTGTTCTCGTGGGAGATTATATGTTGTCAAAAGGCTTGTTGATTTCTATTGAAAAATCCGCTTTTGAAATGCTGGAAATAGTTTCTGAAGCTGTTAAATCGATGGCAGAGGGTGAACTTTTACAGATACAGAAAGCCCGAAAGCTTAATATTACAGAAGCCGACTATTATAAGATCATCATCAGCAAGACTGCTGCTTTGATAGCAGCATGTACTGCAACCGGAGCCCGATCGGTTTGCGAAGATCCGGATACTATTCAGCAAATGAAAGATTTTGGAGAAAATCTCGGAATAGCTTTTCAGATAAGGGACGATCTTCTTGATTACGAATCAAACGGACTAACAGGGAAGATAGTAGGTAATGATATTAAAGAAAAAAAACTCACCCTACCGCTCATTCATGCCCTTGAAGTGGCATCAGCATCACAAAAACGACAAATACTTTCCATTGTAAAAAATAAGAAAAAAACAAAAACTGAAATTAATGAAGTAATAGATTTCGTTTCAACATCAGGAGGAACCAGTTACGCACTCCTCAAAATGAATCAGTTTCGTGATAAAGCACTTGCAATACTTGATTCATATCCTGATTCCGATTATAAAAATTCACTGAAGGAATTTGCATTTTATACAACAACGCGTAATAAATGATACAGACCATTTCCATAATCTTTTAACAAATATCTGTATATTGTTACACCTATTACGCATAAAAACCCATACAACCTATGTTTGAAGCTTTGAAGACCATGGATACAGTATCGTTGAGGTTTTCACAGGATGGCCTTCTGATACTCAATATAACATTAGCATTCATAATGTTCGGCGTTGCGCTGGGCATTAAATTTGAACATTTTGCCAGACTGGTTAAGAATCCTTCATCAGTCATTGTAGGCTTTTTATCTCAGTTCTTACTTCTCCCGGCTGTAACATTTCTCTTTGCAGTCCTGTTACGGAATGTTATTACCCCTACAGTTGCTATGGGTATGATACTGGTTGCTTCGTGCCCGGGAGGCAATATCTCCAATTTTATGACTTCCCTGTCGAAAGGAAATGCCGCTCTCTCAGTAAGTCTTACAGCAGTAGCCACCCTTTCTGCAATTTTTATGACTCCTCTGAATTTTGCTCTCTGGGGTGGATTATTCTTCGATGTCTACCAGAAAACAACACCGGATCTTCTTCAGCCTCTTACCATTGATCCTCTGGAAATGTTTAAAACTGTTTTCATTCTGCTGGGAATACCCCTCGTTCTTGGAATGCTGTGTGCATATTATCTTCCTAGAATAACCAAAGCTATTATCAAACCTCTTAAGATCTTTTCTATTCTGGTATTCTTTGCAATGGTAATCATCCTTTTCAGGAGCAATTATGATTTCTTTCTCCGGTTCATAAAATATATATTTATCATTGTACTGATCCATAATGGTATTGCCTTTCTTACAGGATTCCTCTTTTCCACACTTACAAAGCGATCGCGTTACGACAGAAGAGCTATCACTATCGAGACCGGTATACAGAACTCAGGACTGGGACTGGTTCTTCTGTTTAATCCCAATATTTTCCCTCCCGACATGATGATTGGCGGAATGGCTATTGTAACTGCATGGTGGGGAGTGTGGCATATTCTTTCCGGTTTGTCTCTCGCCAGCCTCTGGTCAAAAAAACCTCTGAATGAACATTCCTGATATTAATTGATTATTTTGTTGTAATTTTAAAGTTGCCATTGAATTACCTGCTATAAAACACTAACTGCCAGTAATAGTTGATATATCCTTAAATTTAATTTATATGGTAACAAAGAAACAAATTGAAGAATTCATTGCTGCAGAACCGATAGCAATGGCCGGCGTTTCAAGAAATCCAAGAAAATTTGGTTTTACCGCCTTTCGTGAACTGAAAGAAAAAGGGATGAATATCATACCTGTGAATCCTTATGCAAAAGAGATCCATGGTGCACAAGTCTTTAATGATCTCAAATCATTACCTCCGGGAGTAAAAGGATTATTGGTAATGACCAGAAAAAATGAGACCCTCAATCTCATCAGAGAAGCAAAAGGATTAGGGCTGAAGCAAATATGGATACAACAGAACTCTGAGAGCAGAGAAGCTCTTGAAGAGCTTAGAAACAGTGATATTAATTATATTACAGGACAGTGCATTCTGATGCATTATAAGCCTCATAGTATCCATAAGTTCCACAGATCCATTAATAAATTTTTCGGAAAATTACCGAAATAGTTAACCAAAATATATTTAATGACTGATACAAAATATATTTACAACAAAGAATTTTCCGTCAGGGATTATGAATGTGACCTGCAGGGTGTTGTAAATAATGCAAATTACCTTCATTACCTTGAACATGCACGGCATGAGTTTCTTATCTCTAAAGGTATTAGTTTTTCCGGATTTCATGAAAAGGGTATTGATCTTATTGTTACCCGCGTTGAAATAGTTTATAAATACCCTCTCCGGAGTCATGACAGATTTGTGGTAAGATTATCTTTGTTAAAAGAAGGAAACGTAAGACTGGTATTTCTTCAGGATATTTTCCGGCTTCCTGATGAAAAGCTTATTGTCAAAGCAAAGACCACCAGTGCAGCTGTAAGAGAAGGAAAACCTATCCGGCCTGTTGAAATATTTGAAGCTATTAATAACCATTAATATCTATTTAAATGAAAAAGAAAAATCTTTCGAGGAGAGAATTTGTTTCCTGGGCGGCAGCCGGTACAGGAAGTCTTTTTCTTGGCAATGCAATGGCCTGTGGACATACAGCTCCTTTTCAGGATCAATCTGATTGTTTAAAGATAATCACTCTTGGCAATACAGGTATTAAAACCACTTTACTGGGTATGGGAACCGGGTATAACGGTTATAACCACAGTTCAAGTATTACAAGGGCCGGTGTAGCTGAAACAGTAATCAGGGCAGCATACGACAAAGGTATTCGTTTTTTCGACTGTGCTGATGCTTACGGGACACACCCACACACTGCCAGAGCTCTCAAAGGAATACCCCGCGAGAATTATACAATCAACACCAAGATATTACTTTCTCAGGGAGCACAGCCGGAATCTGAAAGTCCGGATGCCAATATAGTGGTTGACCGGTTCAGAAAAGAACTGGATACCGATTATATAGATATTGTTCAGATCCATCTCATGACCAGTGGCACATGGACAGATCAACATAAAAGACAAATGGATATTATGGAAACCCTTAAAGTAAAAGGGATAATACGAGCCCATGGCGTTTCGATCCATTCCCTGGCTGCTATGGAAGCCGCTGCAGCCAGTTCGTGGGTTGATGTTGTCCATGTAAGGATAAATCCTTTTGGTGCCTCTATGGACACAAAAAGGCCCGAAAACGTCACCCCGATAATAGAGAGACTTCATAAATCAGGAAAAGGAGTAATCGCTATGAAAGTCTTTGGAAACGGAAGCTTCAGTAATGATTCTGAAAAACTTGATCAGTCACTGAAATATGTTCTGGGACTTTCATGTGTGGATATGATAATAATCGGATTCGAAAACCCCGGGCAGATAGATAATTGCAAACAAAGGATGATCAGAGCATTACAAGCCTGATATATACCTGAAACAATAATACTTTTTTATAATATTATCTTTATATTCGTTCTTTTAAACATAATATAACACTAAAACAATATGAATAAAATTAAATTGCTTTGTATGTTATCTTCTTTATTTGTCATTGCCCCACTGACCGCTCAGGAAAATGGCATGGATGCCATACTTAAAAAAGGAGCTGTTGTGGAAAAACTTGCAGATGGTTTTGAATTCACTGAAGGTCCGACTGTAGATAAAAAGGGTAATGTTTATTTTACAGATCAGCCTAATAACAGGATTTTGATCTGGAGTTTCAAAACAGGATTGTCAGTATTTATGGAACCGGCAGGAAGAGCAAACGGCCTTTGCCTGGACAATGAAGGCTTCCTCTGGGTTTGTGCTGATGAAAAAAATGAATTATGGCGTATATCTCCCGATAAAAAGGTTGAAATTATTGCAGCTAAATACAATGGAAAATCTTTTAACGGACCAAACGATGTATGGGTTATGCCAAACGGAGGTGTTTATTTTTCTGATCCTTTTTATGTTCGTAACTACTGGGACCATAAAGACATGCCTCAGGATAAAGAGTGTCTTTACTACCTGCATCCCGATCATAAAACTGTTGTCAGAGTAATTGAAGATATGAAAGGTCCAAACGGAATTATTGCTACACCCGACGGGAAGAAACTATTTGTAGCAGATATTAAAGGAAATAAAACCTGGAGCTATACAGCTCATCCTGACGGTTCACTGACCGACAAGACTTTATTCTGTGAAATGGGATCGGATGGAATAACTATTGATTCCAAAGGAAATCTCTACCTCACAGGAAGAGGAGTAACTGTATTTGATAAAACAGGAAAAAAAATTGGAAATATTGAAATGCCTCCGGGATGGACCAGCAATGTTTGTTTCGGGGATAAAAACAGAAAGACTCTGTTTATTACTTCAGGTAAAGCCGTATACAAAATAAAGACAAAAATGAAAGGAACTTATTAATCTGTTTTTTTTAACAACTTTTTAAACATTCGGCTTTCCTTCTTATTTCTGAATAAATTTTTTTTATTATTGTATCCTGTTATATTTTTAAACAATATATATGGATTATCTTATTAAACCGCGGTTATTGAATGGAACCCGCAAGGCAGATATTAGTCCCGGTATTGCTGTATTGGTTGAATTGGTTGAAAATAAACGCACCGGAAAGCTAACCGGAGGAAGAGTTAAAGAAATCCTTACTACATCTCCAAATCATCCGCACGGGATAAAGGTCAGACTTGAAAGCGGCCAGATAGGACGAATTAAACAGATTATCTGAGATAGTATTTTATATGTATTCCCTGCATTTCCGGCTCTTCGGATTATATTATTTTTCAACTGGTTAAAGTTGTATTACATTTGTTTTCTCTGGAAGTAGTATATATTACTTTTAAAGAATAATAATCACACAAAATGAGCTATACAGATTATTTGGTCAAAAACCTTGGTAAAGCGAATGTAGTATCACCTCTAAAACAAGGGGCAAGTATAGACAGGCCTGTCTATAAATTCGTTGAAGACAATGAAAGAATTCTATATGATGCTAGCCTGGATCATTTCAATCATTGTAAAGAAACCGGAGAGGTTCCCATATCATTTGAGAAAGCAGGTCCCAAAGAAAATATATTCTTTGAACCTGCAAAGACAAAAGTTGCAATAGTAACCTGCGGCGGACTGTGTCCCGGAGTGAATAATGTTATCAGAAGTCTTGTTAATCAGCTCCATTACAGGTATGGCATTAACCGTATATTGGGTATCAGATATGGTTATGAGGGATTGGTCTCAAAATATAATCATCCTGTTATTGAAATGACTTCACGAATGGTTCGTGATATTCATCTTTCCGGAGGTACATTTCTCGGAACTTCTCGTGGTCATCAGGATGTATCTGAAATGGTTGACACTCTTGAAATACTTAACGTAAATATCCTGTTTTGCATAGGAGGAGACGGTACCCTGCGAGGAGCTCATGCGATTCATGAAGAAATTGCAAAACGGAATCTAAAAATCGCCGTTGCAGGAATACCGAAAACCATTGATAACGATATTGATCTTATACAGAAATCATTCGGATTTGAAACAGCTTTTTCTATTGCAAATGATATAATAAGAAATGCCCATAATGAAGCTTTTTCTGCAAATAACGGGGTTGCACTTGTAAAACTGATGGGGCGTGATTCCGGTTTTATTGCAGCAAGTGCAGCTTTGGCTATTCAGGAAGTCAATTTTGTACTTATTCCGGAAATCTCATTTGAGCTTCATGGTCCGAAAGGATTTATGAACGTCCTGCGTAAACGCCTGGATGACAGACATCATGCAGTAATTGTAGTCGCTGAAGGTGCCGGTCAGGATCTCTTTGAATCTTCTGAAACCGAATTGGATGCTTCAGGAAATATTAAACATAAAGATATTGGCCTTTTCCTGAAAGAAAAGATAAAGGAAGAATTCAACTCAATCGGAATACCTTATACCATAAAATATATTGATCCAAGCTATATAATCAGAAGTGCACCTGCCAATCCTAACGACAGTAAATTCTGTAATCTTCTTGCTCAGAATGCCGTTCATGCAGCTCTGTCCGGAAAGACTGATTTTGTTGTCGGTTACTGGAACGATGGCTTCACTCTACTTCCTATTTCCATGGCAGTAGCAAAAAGGAAAAAAATAGATGTAAAAGGTGAATTATGGTGGAATGTTCTCGAAGCAACAGGTCAGCCTATAAGTATGAAAAATTCCTGATCAGAATTTTTATTATTTTTGCCTGCCGGTTTTTTCCCCTGTATTAGTTATTTTATCTCTGCAATTTTGTTTTGCTTTTGCTAGTAGCACCCTTTTTTTCTCAGTCCCTTTTTTTTAATCCAATTTAGCTCAAATAATCACGTACTTCCGGCTGTCATTTCATAAATATCATACTCTCGTTAAGTTAAAAGTTCATGTCAGCCACCTTTTCCCGCTGTATATCATATGCATACAGGTAATGATAAAACACAGAATAAAAGTCGATCCTCAGTTATTTTTTCCTGTTTTGTGCGAAAGACACCCTAAAATAAATTTCATATAATTATTCCCGGAATTTAATGCTGTGCAAAACATTGATTCTTTTTTTCCATGACACCGTAGGTGTCAACATCCAGTAGCCCGGGTTCCACCCCGGGAAAGGTGCACTATATCATAACAACAACCCTGGATGGGTTGACTTCAAAATGACATCCTGACTGACGATAGCTTTTCCCCGGTTGAAAAAGTT